>JARDZO010000405.1 GCA_029240815.1 Brevibacillus sp. | reverse complement strand
ATTTCTTTTCTGGCGGTCATGGCGGGCTTTCTGATTTCCGTTCCGCTCGGCATCGTGCTGACCCGGACGGAAAAATGGAACCGATACGTCATCGGATTTGTCAATATTCTGCAAACGATCCCCAGCCTTGCCCTGCTGGGGTTGATGATTCCGCTGCTGGGAATTGGGGCAGTACCGGCGATTGCGGCATTGTTTCTCTATTCTTTGTTACCAATGCTGCGCAACACGTTTACAGGCATCATGGAGGTAGACCCTGCTTTGAAAGAAGCGGCGAGAGGGATGGGAATGACAAGTCTGCAAATCTTGTTCAAGGTAGAATTGCCCCTCGCCATCTCGATCATCATGGGAGGATTTCGTACGGCAACCATTTATACCATTAGCTGGGCGACGCTCGCTGCGGTGATTGGAGGAGGAGGACTCGGGTATCTGGTGTTTACCGGACTTGGGGTTGCAAACGACAACATGCTTTTGACAGGAGCGCTTGCAACCGCGATGCTGGCGACGATAGCCGACTTCGTTACACGGAATATTCAAAATGCTTGCACGCCTAGAGGATTGAGAGCCAAGCGTGCCGATTAAGGGGGAAATCGATAGATGAAAAGTAGATGGATGCGCGTACTCGTATTGGCAGTATTCACGGTGGTATTGGCGACTGGATGCGGCGCAAGCAACGTGGTCAAGATCGGACATCAGCCGACCACGGAGCAGACGATTATGGCGAACATGCTCAAGCAAGTGATCGAAGCGAACTCCGACATCAAGGCTGAGCTGGTCGGTGGATTGGGAGCGACACCTGTCGTGCTCAAAGCCATGGAGAGCAACGACATTCAAATCTCCGCCATCCGCTACGTAGGGACGGATCTGACGAGCAGCTTGGGGCTCAAGGAGTTCAGCAAGGACCCGCAGGAAGCATTCGATTTGGTGAAAAAAGGCGTCGCCGATAAGTTTGATCAAGAGTGGTTCCCTTCTTACGGGTTTGATAATACGTATATTTTTACCGTGCGTCAGGAAATTGCGGACAAGTACAATCTGAAAAAGATTTCTGACCTGGCAAAGGTAGCGGGCGAATTGCATTTGGGTACCGATTCGGGATGGCTGGAACGACCGAATGACGGGTTCGAAGCATTCAAAAAAGAGTATGGATTCGATTTTGGCAAAAAGACTCCGATGGATATCGGATTGGTATACAAAGCAGTCGCAAATGGCGAAGTAGATATCGTCCTCGCATACTCCACGGATTCGCGTCTGAAAGAATACAACCTCGTGACGCTGGAAGACGACAAGCATTTCTTCCCGCCCTATGGGGCTTCGCCAGTCGTGAATAATGCTACGCTGAAGCAGTACCCTGAGCTTGCCGACCTCATCAACAAGCTGACAAACAAGATCGATACGCAAACGATGACAGCGTTGAACTATCAGGCGGACATCGAGAAGCGCGATCCGGAAGAAATCGCGAAGAAGTTCTTGGTCGAGCAAGGGTTGATCAAGGAATAGAGCAAAAGAGGAGGTAGATTCGTTGAATGCCATTGAATTTGTATCAAGGTATGGAGGACAGATTCTGGAGTTGACGGGAGAGCATCTCTACATGAGTGCGAGCGCGATTCTCATTTCGATCGTACTAGGCGTCCCGTTGGCGGTATTCATGACGCGGAACCACAAAGTAGCGGTGACCATTCAGACGATCATCAATATCATTCAAACGATTCCATCGATCTCGTTGCTGTTGATTATCATGATCTTTCTGGGGTTGGGGTACAGTACGGCCATCGTCGCGCTGGTCCTCTACTCGCTGTTGCCTATCGTCCAAAACACGTATGCGGGTCTGGAAAATGTCGACAAGAATATGATCGAGGCGGGGACCGGAATGGGGATGACACGGACCCAATTGCTGACCCAGGTCAAGCTTCCGTTAGCCCTGCCGATCATTTTAGCGGGGATTCGCATCGCGGCTGTAGTAGCCGTAGGGTCTGCGACCATCGCGACGTTTGTCGGCGCTGGAGGACTAGGGGAGATGATCATGCGCGGGATTTCTACGACGGATGACCAAAAAATCCTGGCTGGCGCGATCCCTGCCGCTATTCTGGTGATCATGGTCGACATGCTCATTGGAAAGTTTGAAAAGAAAGCAACCTTCCGTGTGAATGCGGCTAGGACGAACAAGTAATTGCCTGTCGGGTAAAGATAGAAACGAGTACGTTCCTCGAAACGAGTACGTTCCTCGATCATCGAATCGTGGGGATGTGCTCGTTTTTACATAAAACAGAAGCACATTGGGGTATGTTAATGGGTAGCAAATCGTGGGAAAGAGGTGCTCTGCATGAAGATGGAGGATGCCATATGGACTGCTTTGGAGGAAGTGCTCGACCCGGAAGTAGGAGTCAATATCGTTGATCTGGGTCTAGTCTATGAGGTGAAGGTGGATGAAAAAGGACGGGCCGATATTGAAATGACGCTGACCATTCCTGAGTGTCCACTGGCCGATGAAATTGTAAAGAATGTGAAAGAGGCGACTGCCGCTATTTCCGGGATCAGTGAGGTCAATGTCTCCCTTGTCTGGGAGCCAAAATGGAGTCCAGCGAAAATGAACGATCGCGCGAGAGAAGAGATTAGATCGCGCCGGAGTCTTGTGTGATCATTACATAGACGGATAGAAAAAAAGGCATCGGTAGGTCAGGGCGAAGGAAAAGTCCTGGGCTGCCGTTGCCTTTTTCGATGTAAACCTTCTTTCGTACAAGCTTCGGGAAGATGAGGTGCGCATTTGGAAAGAAAATTCATTTGCGCGTTTTTGCTTGCAAGCCGAGCAAACAAAACTTAATCATAACTTCACAAAGACTTCGAAAACAGTTGGTACGATAGGCCTAACCTGACTTCAAGACGAAAAGTTCGATATTGACAAGGAGAAATGTGGCAAGGTAATCTAAAAGTGCAAGAATGAACAAAAATGAACAAATCGAGCAAATTGCGCACATTGATTGTAACTTATACACGTGAAAAGGATGAGGTTTATGCTGGCGGCAGAAAGAAAATTGCGGATCGTTGAATATGTGAGGCAGTACCGAACGGCGTCGGTTTCCGTGCTCGCAAAGGAATTTGGTGTCCACGAAGCGACAATCCGGAGAGATCTGGCAGAAGTAGAGCAAGAAGGTTTGCTCAAAAGGACTCACGGCGGAGTGATTGTGGAAAAATTGACGCATAACGAGCCCTCTTTCAATGAACGGACTAATGTCCAGCTCGAACAGAAGATGCGCATCGGTAAAATGGCTGCGAGTCTGGTAGAGGACGGCGATCACATCATCATCGATTCGGGGACGACTACGCTGCATATCGCAAAAAATCTGGTAAACCGCTCCAATCTCACGGTGGTTACGAATGATATCAACGTAGCGGCCGAGCTGCGGGATGCTCCTGGCGTAAAGGTCACGGTAACGGGCGGGGAGCTCTACCCATCGAGTTTTATGCTAAACGGAATGTTTACGGATCACGTGCTGCGTTCCCTGCATGTGTCCAAGGCGTTTATCGGCACACCTGCCATCCATCCCAAGCATGGTTTGATGCATCCAGAGGCGCAGCTGGTGCTGGCAAAGCAGGGAATGATCGCCGCAGCGCAAGAGGTCATCGTCGTGGCTGATGATACGAAGATCGGCAAGCTTTCCTTGTACAAGGTCGCCCCAAACAGCTCGATTCACACATTGATTACAGGCAGAGAAGTGCCGGAGTACGACAGTAAGCCCTTTCAGGATACGGGTGTCAATGTCATCACGGTCTAGTGCAGGTGAATCTCTCCGGGCGCTCTCATAGGCCTGGAATTCATAATCATAGAAACTTCAGATGGAGGTGTTCTGTTGGTGGGCACCACAACAACAGAAACAGTACATTCGCGAACGCTGCGCTTGACGGAGCC
>JARDZO010000137.1 GCA_029240815.1 Brevibacillus sp. | reverse complement strand
TCAGTTTTCCACTTTTCTCAAACGGGAATCTAAAAAAGCCCATGTACACTTAGTCTTGTACCAGAGAGGTACGGGATACAAACCTAGCGATGAAAGGATGGAGAGTATATGTTTAGCAAAGCAAAAATGGGAATGCTTATGGGAGCAATGGCAGCGGTGTTGAGTATCGGAAGTCTGGGAAGCGCACTGGCGGCTGACACGACACAAACACAAACACAAACTCAAAATTTGAATAAACCGGCAGAAGTGAAATTCGGGAGCAAAATGGAACACCGAGGTGGTTTCGGAATCTCCTTCAAAGAAAACACGGAGCTTCTATCTCTCTTGAAACTGGATGCGGAAAAACTCCAGGAAGAGCTGAAAGCAGGAAAGACACTGGCAGCGGTAGCAGAAGCGCAAGGTGTGGATGAAGACGATGTGATCGCTCTTCTGGTGAAACAACAGCAAGAGAAGCTGGCGGAAGCAGTGAAAGCAGGCAAGCTTACACAAGAGCAAGCGGATAAAATGAATGAAAACGCAGCGGACCGCGTGAAAGAACAGCTGGAAAATACGCACGAAGGCAGAGGGCCAGGCGGTTTCGGATTTGGCTTTGATAAGAACGAAGAGCTGCTGTCCTTGCTGAAGCTGGATGCAGCTAAACTGCAAGAAGAGCTGAAAGCTGGTAAAACGCTGGCGGCGGTAGCAGAAGCGCAAGGTGTGGATGAAGACGACGTCATTGCTCTCTTGGTGAAACAACAGGAAGAGAAGCTGGCGGAAGCCGTGAAAGCCGGCAAACTCACCCAAGAGCAAGCGGATAAAATGAATGAAAACGCAGCGGACCGCGTAAAAGCACAGCTGGAAAACACGCATCAAGGTATAGGCGGTTTCGGATTTGGCTATGAGAAGAACGAAGAACTGCTGTCTCTGCTGAAACTGGATGCAGCGAAGCTCCAGGAAGAACTGAAAGCTGATAAGTCCTTGGCAGCCGTAGCAGAAGCACAAGGTGTGTCTACCGATGACGTGGTTGCACTGCTGGTGAAACAACAAAAAGAAAAACTCGCAGAAGCCGTGAAAGCAGGCAAGCTCACTCAGGAGCAAGCCGATAAAATGAATGAGAACGCAACCGACCGTGTCAAAGCCATGGTGGAAAGCACACATCAAGATCGTGGGCACGGAAAAGGAATGGCATTTGGATTTGGAGCTGGGAATAACGAAGAACTCCTCGCTCTCTTGAAGCTGGACGAAGCCAAACTGAAAGAAGAACTGACAGCAGGCAAATCGCTGGCACAAATTGCTGAGGCGCAAGGTGTGGATGAAGGCGATGTGATCGCCCTCTTGGTGAAACAGCAAGAAGAAAGACTGGCAGAAGCAGTAACAGCCGGCAAGCTCACAGAAGAAGAAGCGGACAAACGAAGTGAGGAATTCGAAGCGGTTGCGAAAAAAGTAGTGGAAGGAACCTTTGAAAAAGTAGTTTTCCCAAGAAAAGATAAAGATTCCGCTGAACAAGCGACAACCGAACAAGAGTAGAAAAGCAAAAGCGAAGGGTGTCCCCAAAAGTAGGAAAGCTACTGGAGGGGGCACCCTTTTGTCTTCTCATTTACAGGCTGGATTTGGTGAGGTGCTTTTTTCATGTCTTGAAACAAAACCAAGTAGACGTTATTCTATCGAAAATATGGTCATTACTTCTATATAGGGGGAATTCAACTGGAATGATGTTGTTCGTGAAAAATTTCATCTTGGGAGAAAACATATGAGCTACTCCAGGCTTTTTACTCATTAGGAGGTGGAATCAATCATGACCAATATTGATTTGGAAGCGATGCTGAATTCTTTGTACGATATCGTCCACGTCACCGATGCCGAAGGAAAAACCATCTATTGTACGGAAACGTATGAACAATTTATTGGTGTATCACGCAACGAGATGCTCGGCCGGAACATTGAAGATTTTTATAATCTTGGGTACTTCAAGCCGACGATTACGATGAGGGTGATTCGAGAGAGGAAAAAAGTGCATACCATTCAGACCACGTTTCAAAATCGTAAGTTGTTTGTAGTGGGTACGCCTATCTTTGATAAGGCCGGCAATTTCTTGGGCGTGGTCAACATTTCGACCGATATTACGCATCAAGAAAAGCTGCAGAGTGAATTAAACGAAGCGAAAAACCTCAGTACGATCTACTTCGAGGAAATGGACAAATACTCCAACGAAAATAAAGAAGATGCCTCTTTCATTTATCGAAGCAGTAGTATGGAGCACATCGTGGAAATGGCAAAACGGTTGGCCCAGGTGGACTCCACAGTCATTCTGCTCGGAGAATCAGGGGTCGGCAAAGGGGTACTTGCCAAGTACATTCATAAAAACAGTGCGCGTAAGGATAAACATTTCGTCCAGATTAATTGCGGTGCGATTCCCGATACCCTGCTGGAATCGGAGTTGTTCGGTTACGAAAAGGGAGCTTTTACGGGGGCAGGCAAAGAAGGCAAAATCGGGCTCATTGAAAAGGCAAACGGCGGTACCCTGTTCTTGGATGAAATTGGTGAAATGCCGCTCAGGCTGCAAGTGAAGCTGTTAACCACTCTGCAAGAAAAGACGATTACCCGCCTGGGAGGTTCTACGCCAAAGAAAATTGATATCAAATTGATTACAGCAACCAACAAAAATTTGAAGAGAATGGTAGAAAACGGTGAATTTCGTGAAGATCTTTACTACCGGATTCACGTGATCCCCATGGAAATCCCACCACTGAGAGAGAGGCCAGAGGAGATCCCACTACTCACCCGATATTTTCTTGATTACTACTCACGTAAATACAACTTGAATAAACAGCTTAGCGACAAGTGCTATCAGATTTTAGAGAAATACGAGTGGCCAGGAAATGTACGTGAACTGGAAAATCTGATTGAACGATTGGTGGTCACTTCAAAGGGTGACATCATTACGAGCGAACAAATTCCCAGCAGTATCGCCAACATGGTAGCAAGCGGAAAGAACGGAATCAAAGTATTTGATCTTCTCCCGATGACGGAGGCGGTTGAGGAAGTGGAGAGGCAGCTGTTACAACGCGCTTTTGATAGGTACAAAACCACGACGAAGATGGCAGAGGTGCTAGGAATCAGTCAGCCCAGCGTAAGCAGAAAGCTGAAGAAGTACAATATTCAATAATGCATAATGCCTACTCAAAAATAAATAGTTGAAAAAGAACGAATATTTATAATTTTAATACTTTCATTATGCGCCGGTGAATAATTTCTTTGAAATTTCACCGGTTTTTCTATTGGCATCTTTTTTGCAATTTGAAAGAGATGTCTAAAAAATAGGTAGAGGGGGTTATCCTTTGCGAAAAGTAGGGATTTTGTCACTGGCTTTATCTTTAGCACTTGTCTCGTTGGCAGGATGTTCGTCAAACGCAACGCAAACCAGCGGCTCATCCAATACAACTGGGAGTGGAACAGATGTGATCAAGATTGGCGGTATCGGACCGTTAACTCCGCCGGGCAGTCCTGTTCTGGGAGAAGAAATTCAGAAAGCCATGCAGCTAGCAGTGGATGACGTCAATCAAAAGGGCGTGTTGGGTAAGAAGCTACAGCTGTTCTATGAGGACAGTGCCGGTTCACCCGAAAAGGGTCAATCTGCCATGGAAAAGTTGATTAAAAAGGAACAGGTAGTCGCTATCGCAGGGGAGGGGCACAGTTCTGCGGCATTAGCAGAGATAGAAGTAGCCAAGCGGGATAATGTTCCTTTTATCGTAGCAGAAGCATGGTCGGACGCGATCACGGAAAAGGGCTATGAAAATATCTTTCGCGTGGCACCGAACAATTCGATGTTTTCCAAGCGCGTCGTCGAGTACGTAGAATTTGCTGGATTTAAAAATGTAGCTATCCTCGCCGAAGATAGCGACTGGGGGATTGGAAACGTCGATTTGTTGAAAAAGCAACTGACGGAAAAAGGCATCCCTTTTAAAAGTATCGTCGTTGACCGAAACACCAAAGATTTTGTGCCGCAGCTACTCGACATGACGAAAGATTTTCAGCCGGACATTATTTTAAATATTATGACGGGTGTCGGGTGCTACTTGGTAGTGAAGCAAGCTCATGAATTAGGAATTGCCCCGTCCGCAAAAACGGCCATGCTGATGGGCGGAGCCGACGCTGCCTACCCGGAAATTTGGGAGACAACAGGGGAAGCCGCAAAATATCTGATCTGGCAGGCTCCGTATCACCCAAAGGCGAAATTCACCGATTTGACGCAGCCAGTTGTGAAAGCATATGAGGAGAAAAACGGCAGAAAACCTACCTATGCTGCGCTTCACGCTTACGACACGGTGCTGTTGTTGGCAGATGCGATTACTCGCGCTGGCTCAACTGAATCGGCCAAGGTCATCAAGGCTCTAGAGGAAACCAAGCTAGAGGGAACGCGAGGAACCATTACATTCCCTGTGGAAAAGGGCGTCGATTATCATAACTGGCTGCCATCGCTGCTGTTTATGCAATACACGCAACTCAATCAAAGTCCGGATGATGCAGAGATCCTTTTCCCTAAAGATGTCTCTACCGCAACGTACGTTAAGCCGGAAAAATAAACATGATTTCGGGAGGTGAGAGCTCCAGCCAATCACACTGCATCCAGAGCGGAGACTTCACCTCTCGATTTTGTTTTACGGGTAGCTATGCTATCGGATTGATGGAGCATCTTTACAAAGGAGGGAAGGGTTTACGTGCTAAAGGTAAGCAACTTGACGAAACGCTTTGGTGGCACCATAGCAGTCAACCAGGTGAACATGCAGATCAACAAGGGAGAGATCGTCGGTATCATCGGTCCCAATGGTTCCGGTAAATCTACGTTGCTGCATACGATCACTGGGGTGTATCAGCCGGATGAAGGAACGATCGAGTATCGGAACAAGGAAATTACCAAGGCTCCCTTGGAGGAAAAGGCGCGCATGGGGATCGGGCGCACCTTTCAAAATCTGCGTCTGTTCAAACGCCTCACCGTTTGGGAAAACCTGATGATTCCGGCCATTCAGTTGAAAAAAGACAAGAAAGAGGCGGAAGCGGAAGCAAAGGAATTGTTGGAACTGGTGAGGCTGCACAATCACATAGGCGAGCAGGCGCAAAATCTGTCAATCGGGCAGCAGAGATTGCTGGAGTTTATCCGGACGGTGATGCTGAATTCGGAGCTGATTTTCCTCGACGAACCGACGGCGGGATTCCACCCGAATATGATCCAAAATTTTCTCGATACGTTGCAAAAGCTTCATGCGCGCGGCAAGACCTTCGTGATGATTGAGCACAATATCCCGGCAATCATGGAGGTAAGCACGCGATTGATTGCTGTAGCAGCGGGTGAAGTAATCGCAGATGGCGACCCAAAGATGGTACATTCCAATCCGCAAGTGGTCGAGGCATATCTGGGCTAAGGAGGATTCTCATGCTGGAAGTGTCCAATGTTGAAGCAGGGTACGGCAAAATCCAAATATTAAACGATCTGTCGCTAACAGCGATAGAGAACAAGCTGACGCTATTGATCGGACCTAACGGTGCTGGTAAATCGACGCTGTTGAAAACCATCTTTGGATTCGTCTCACCGAGTAGAGGTTCGATTCGCTTTCAGGGGGAAGAGATCAGTGGCCGTCCTTCCCATCAGTTGGCCAGCTTGGGGATCGGCTTTCTGTTGCAGCGGGTCAGCGTATTTCCAGACTTGACGATTGAAGAAAATCTGAAGCTGGGCGCATGGTCATTTAAGAGGGAGTCGGCTAGAGTTGCCCAGCGAATCGAATACATGTATGAAAAGTTCCCGATCCTCAAGGAGAAACGAGGTGAGGCGGCTGGATTAATGAGTGGCGGGCAGAAACGGATGCTTGAAATTGCCCGAACGCTGATGCCAGGTCCCAAACTCATTCTGGTCGATGAACCGTCCGCGGGGCTTTCACCCAAAATAGCCAAAGAAGTATACCGTGTTCTCCATGAGCTGAAGGATGAAGGCATCACTCTATTGATGGTGGATCAAAACATTCGGGAGTCCATCGCTTACTCCGATTACGTCTATGTTTTGGAACGTGGCCAGGTCTCTTCGGAAAGTGCGGCAGAGGATATCGAGAAGAATCTAAAACAGGTAGTGGAATCATGGCTCAAGTTCTGACGGAAGGAGACTTATTATGAACGAACTCTCACCGATGCTTGCGCAACTGGTAAACGGACTGATCATTGGCTCCATCTATGGCTTAATGGCTCTTGGACTGACTATCATTTTTGGCGTGTTGAAAATTGTTAACTTCTCGCATGGCGAGTTTTACATGCTGGGAGCATACGTTTCTTACTTTGTGAGTCAAACTATGGGGCTGCATCCCATTTTAGGAATATTCGTGGCTATTCTTGCTACGTTTATGATCGGTATGTTGATTGAAAAGGCACTATTGCCGCCTCTCTTTGAAAACAAGGTGGAGCGGAAAGATGAATATGCGCTGCTCATTACCTTTGGTCTCTCGCTCTTTTTAATCAATATGGCCTTGGCTGTATTTGGCCCGTTTCAAAAAAGCGCACCTGCGCTCACAAGTGGCACCATCAACTTAGGCGTGATTACGTTGAGCTCTGGAAAGGTGCTGGCAGCAGTCATTGCGATTGGGGTACTGCTTTGCACGCTGTTTATCATCAATAAAACCTGGCTGGGAACGGCACTGAGGGCGATCTCCCAGGATCGGGACGCCAGCGCCATTATGGGAATCAATGCGAAGCGACTAGGAAGTATCGCCTTTGGATTGGGAGCGTGTATGGCCGGTGCGGCAGGTGCATTGCTGGGGCCAGTCTTTCTGGTATATCCCATCATGGGGACTGTGCCCGCTATCAAATCATTCGTAATCATTGTCTTAGGATCGATGGGATCGATAAAAGGGGCCATTTACGGCTCACTGTTGGTCGGTATTGTCGAGAGCATGGGCGTTTTTCTATTGTCCCCTGCCTATCGGGATGTTTACAGCTTCCTGATTTTGATCCTCATTTTGCTCTTTAAACCGAAAGGGCTGTTTGGAGGGGCACAATGGAACAATTAGAGAAGAAACTGGTGTTGGGCTTACTGCTGGTAGCTTTGGTGCTGCCCCTGTTCGCCAACGAATATACCCTACATATTGTCATCTTGGCTTGCTTCTACGTGATTTTATCCTCTAGCTGGAATCTGCTTGCAGGCTATTCGGGACAGGTGTCCTTTGCCCACTTGGCGTTGGCTTCCCTTGGGGCGTACACATCCGGATTAGTGTCTCTGAAGCTAGGGATTCACCCGGCTATTTCCATGCTGTGCGGGTCCCTCGTCGCTGGTCTCGTTGGAATGCTGATTGGTATTCTGACGCTCCGAATGAGCGGGAGCTATCTCGCACTGACAACGATCGCGTTCTCGGAGATCTACCGGATCGTCATAAGCCTGGAGTATGAAATTACCAATGGGCAAGTCGGATTGAGCGTGCCTGGATTGTATGGTGAGTCAGGCAGCAAAGTGACTTACTACTACACGGCGATTGCTCTTGTCGTAATCATTGTGTTGATTGGCATCCAGAAGCTGGTCAAATCTGACTTTGGATTGACAATCCGTGCTATTCGCGAAGATGAGACAGCAGCTGCTGCAATGGGCACCAAGGTGGTTCGTCACAAGGTAATCGTATTTGCTATCTCTTCTGCAATCGCAGGACTGGCAGGCGCATTTTTGGCCCATTACACGTTGCTGGTCAGTCCGGAAATGGCGACGATCACAGAGATGGGCATTGTCATTTCCATGTCTGTCATAGGTGGTTTGGGTACGTTCATTGGCCCGGTATTGGGCGGAGTTTCCTTGAATCTGATCTCCGAATATGTGAAGGAGTTTGGCAATTATCACCTGATGGTCTTTGGCCTGATTCTCGTCCTTGTCATGCGATTCTCCCCAATGGGGATAGCGGGTGTATTGGCATCTTTCGCATCAAGGAAGCGCAAGGAAAAGTCCGTGAAGCAGTTAAAGAAGGAGGTTTGACATGAAAGTCGTCGCCAAAACAAACCATATTTATTCCTTTTCACCCAATCTCCAACCTGTGATGACTGTCGACTCCGGGTCTGAGATCGAATTCGAGACCTATGACTGCTATCGCGAACAATTAGCGGCTCCCTCCAAAAACCAGATGTTTGCCTTGCAGGGGATGAATCCAGCGACAGGGCCGGTTGCCATTAGCGGTGCAAAGCCAGGCGATACGCTGAAGATCACGGTGATTTCCATCGATCTGGATGAGGTAGGAACCATGTATCTGCGGCCCGGTGCCGGAGTGCTGCATAAGTATGTGACAGAGGCTGAAGTGAAAAAATTTCGCGTAGTAGATGGACTGGTTCATTTTAATGAATGGAATGCTTTTCCGGTGAAACCGATGATTGGCGTCATTGGCGTTTCACCAGAGAGCAGTGACATATCCACGTACTCCCCAGGCACGCACGGCGGCAATATGGATACCAAAGAAATAACGGCAGGCGCGATTGTCTACCTGCCTGTTTCAGTTGACGGCGGCAATTTGGCGATCGGGGATCTACATGCGTTGATGGGTGACGGTGAGGTACCGATCTGTGGAGTGGAGATAGGCGGTCGTGTACGAGTAAAGGTAGAGGTACTGAAAGGCCAACAATTTCCCACACCAGTCGTAGAGGATCACGAAAACTACTACGTGGTTGCATCCTCTACCACGATGGACGAGGCATGCCAATCGGCTACAGAGCACATGTTTGAATTTTTACGTGAACGTCTTCTTTCCTACGAGACAAACGAGATTGTGTGCCTGATGGGGATCAGTGGCGATTTACGAGTGTCGCAAATGGTAAACCCCTTGAAAACAGCGAAATACTTGCTCCCAAAAGCAGCGGTTGACATTGCATTTGAGAAAAGCGGGAAATAAGGAGAGATTCTTCTTGAACAAAAATCTAGCCTATTTTAACGAGCGTTTTATCCGCCCGGACGAACCCGTACTGCCGATCGAGGAGAGAGGCTTGCAGTTCGGTGACGGTGTATACGAAATGATCCGTCTGTATCGAGGTGTTCCCTTTACCCTCAAGGAGCATTTGGCCAGACTTGAACAATCCGCCCAAAGCGTTATGCTTGTCCTTCCGAAAACGGTAGAGGAAATTGCTGCGGTGGTCATAGAGGGTATTGAGAAAACTGGCATTGTCGATGGGACTGTCTACATTCAGGTCACGCGCGGTACGGCACCACGAAATCATTTGTTTCCAGCGGGGGTTGCATCCAACCTGTACATCATCTGGAAAGAGGGAGTACCCGTTTTGGACAAGGAGCGTGCGGAAGGCGTGAGGGTGTTCACGTTCCCTGACGAACGCTGGAATAATTGCTACATCAAGTCTATCTGCCTGTTGCCGAATATTTTGGCAAAAGAAAAAGCCCACCAAAGAGGTGGACATGAAGCCATCTTTATCCGTGACAATGAAGTAAAAGAAGGCACCTCCACGAATCTTTTTATTGTGAAGGATGGTGTCTTTAAAACCCCAATGACTGATCAATCGATATTAAACGGCATCACTCGCCAAAAGATCATTGAGATCCTGAAGAAACATGATATTCCGGTGCTGGAAACACGTTTAACGTTGGAGGATATCGAGGTGGCTGACGAGGTGATGATTACCAGCACGACGCAGGAGGCTGTTCCCGTAGTAATGGTGAATGACGGGGCGGTGGGTTCAGGAAAGCCAGGGGCGTACTTCCACCAGCTGATGGCTTGGTTTCAGGCTGAAGTGAACCATTCCTGCCTAGATCACTCCGAGAAATGATGGTAAGCGTCGTTGATATGACCGGAATTCATCCGGTCTCTTTTTTTCATTTGCTTGAAGGAATCATCCAAAAACAAGTTCGGGGAGAAGGTATCCCGACAAGATGCGAGGTGGAAAGCGTTGGTTAAAGTTGCAGCGATTCAGATGAAACCTGATTCTGGAAAGGTCGAGGCCAATCTACAGCAAGCGATTCGTATGGGAGAGCAAGCCGCGCGAGATGGAGCCCACTTGATTGTTTTTCCAGAATTATGGAAGACTGGTTATCATCTGACCAAAGGTGAATTTCAACAACTCGCTGAGACACCTGCCGGGAAGACTGTCAGCCTCTTACGGGAGTTGGCGAAAGAGTGGAGAACGGTCATTGTGCTGCCGTTTGCGGAGAAGGAAGAAGATCGTCTCTACATTTCGCTAGCCGTTATTGAGAATACGGGTGAGCTGCTGGCTACGTACCGAAAGTCGTTTGTATGGGGGAAGGAAAAGGAAAGCTTTACCGATGGAGAAAGAGTCTATCGTACGATACGCACCTCCCTAGGGAATATCGGAGTTCTCATTTGTTACGATATTGAATTTCCCGAGCCTGCCCGCTTGCTTGCCCTTCAAGGAGCTGAGCTTATCATCGTTCCCTCCGTGTGGAGCTTTCCGGCCGAATCTAGATGGGATATACAGCTGCCGGCTCGCGCTTTGGACAATACCGTGTTTCTCCTTGGCGTAAATACAGTGGGGGAAGGTAGCTGCGGGAAGAGCAAGCTGGTCGCACCTGATGGTCACGTGCTTTGTGAAGCGCCGCGGGAAGAGCCATGTATCCTGTTACACGAGATCGATCCTACACTCATTGTGAAAACTCGCGCATTTATACCGTACCTGGCTGACTATGACAAAACTTTAGTACCAGGCGGTCCACGTCTTCCTTCATCGGGCTATGAAATGTAAAATGGAATTCATCAATTTTAAAAAAATGTAGCGAGGAAGAGGTGTATCATCTGTGGCCGTCTCCAAAGAAGTCTTGCGAAAACGAATTGCTGTAGCGGCTGGCCGGGAAAAAGCCGATACTGTCATCAAGAACGGAACCATCATCGATGTTTTCAATGGGGAACTCTTGCAAGGCGATGTGGCGATTGCAGATGGAGTGTTTGTCGGTATCGGACAATACGAAGGGCATAACGTGATCGACGCGGAAGGAAAATACATCTCTCCCGCTTTCATTGACGGCCATGTGCATATCGAGTCCTCGATGGTCGTTCCTTCGGAGTTTGCACGAGTCCTTTTACCGCACGGAGTCACGACCGTCATTACGGATCCGCACGAAATCGCCAATGTCGCAGGTGCTCGCGGCATTGAGTTTATGCTGGCAGAGTCTGAGGGTCTCCCCTTTGATGTAAAAGTGATGCTTCCCTCCTGCGTCCCTGCGACCTCTTTTGAGCACTCAGGTGCCGTCTTGGAACAGGCAGATCTTGATCCATTCCTTTGCCATCCGCGAGTACTCGGCTTGGCTGAGGTCATGGATTACCCGGCCGTCATGAATGCGGCGGAAGGCATGTTGGACAAGCTGACGGCGACGTTGGCACAAAACAAACAGATCGATGGGCACGCAGCGGGACTGGATACCCAAGCCATTAATGTGTACCGCACAGCGCAGATCAAGACGGATCATGAGTGTGTGAATGTGCAGGAGGCCAAGGAACGACTGCAGCGAGGCATGTACCTGATGATTCGTCAGGGAACGGCAGCCAAGGATCTGGAGGCATTGCTGCCAGTCGTGAACGAACGCAACGCGCGCAGATGTTTGTTCGTGACCGACGACAAGCATTTGGACGAGCTGATCCGTGAAGGAAGTATCGATCACCATGTCCGTATGGTCACCCGGCGCGGCATACCGGCAATCACGGCTATCCAGATGGCATCGCTCAACGCTGCAGAATGCTTCCAGCTACAAGACAAAGGGGCAATTGCTCCAGGATATACGGCTGATTTCCTCCTGTTGGACAACCTCGAGGAAGTCGTTATTCATCAGGTATACAAAAACGGCAGGCTGGTAGCTGAACAAGGCTCTGTGGTGGAGGGAATTTTCCCACAACGCTCTGTAGAAGCAGCAAAGATGGGGGAAGCACTGACGAACAGTGTGCGAATCAAACCGCTGTTTACGCAACAACTAGCAATTCCGGTTATGAGCGGGAAGGCACATGTCATCGGGATCATCCCAAACAAGATCGTCACCGAACATCTCATCATAGATGTGCCGACAGAGCAGGGCATCTTTGTGCCTTCTGTTGAACAGGATCTGCTGAAAATGGCAGTAATCGAACGTCATCACCTGACAGGAAATGCGGGGCTCGGAATCCTCAAAGGACTGGGATTGCAAAGAGGAGCAATTGCATCGACGGTTGCCCATGACTCCCACAATCTCATCGTTGCAGGAACGAACGATGCGGACATGCTGTTCGCAGTGGAAGCCATCAAGGAGATGCAGGGTGGTTTGGTCGTGGTAGATAAAGGGAAGGTGTTGGCATCACTCCCCTTGCCGATTGGGGGGCTGATCTCCAATCAGAGGGCGGAGGATGTATGCCGTGGATTGGACGAGCTAGAGCATGCATTGCGTGAATTAGGCGCGCCGACCACCTTTCAGCTGTTCCTTACTCTTTCCTTTTTGGCCTTACCCGTTATTCCGTCTCTCAAATTGACGGACCAGGGGTTGTTCGATGTCCATCAATTTATTCACATAAATGTGGAAGACAGCGACAGTAATCGTCATTCCCTGAATTGACACACAGCAGGCAAACGCGATACATTCAGAGTAACTTCTATCGTAATGAGGTGGCATGCATTTCATGAAAAAACCGTCTACGGATGTCTTGTACCAGGAAGAATCCTCGTACAAGGACATGCTCCTGCGCAAAAGCGTACGAATGCGCGTGATGGAGACAGTTGCATTTGTCCTGGGGATGCTGATCCTCGCTCAAATTCTTCCCAGCAACAACACGGCATTCAAAGTACTCGCCTTTGCGATTGCGATTGCGGTCGTAGGTCTGGCCCCCTTCCTTTACAAATCCATGCTTCGTCCTGTGTACAAGCTGACGAAAACCCACCTGAGCATCACCATGTCAGGCAAGGAAACCAGCTATCCACTATCCGAAGTCGAACAGATTTATGAAGGCCGTCATCTCTACAGAGTGGGAGGAAAGCGGGAGTCGCTGATGGTTTCCCGTGAATTTCTCAAACACTTGAACGAGCGTTTGTTTTACTATAACAAAGCGAACAAGAGGAGATAAGCATGAAACCGTTTTGTCGTGACACTTGGGTTGAGGTAAATCTGGATGCCATTTCGGCCAACGTGAAAACGTTCAGGAACCATGTGCCTGCTGAAACGGGCATCATGGCAGTGGTAAAAGCCGACGGCTACGGCCACGGGTCTGTCGAAGTGGGAAGACAAGCATTGGAGAGCGGAGCAAATTCACTGGCAGTTGCCATGCTGGATGAAGCGATCGTTTTGCGAGAAGCAGGGATTACAGCTCCGATTTTAGTGCTCGGCTATACGCCTGCTGGGGCAGTAGAGCCTGCCAGCCGATTGCAGATCGAGCTCACCGCTTACAATGCCGACTGGATTGCCGAAGCGAACCTCGTTTTACACCAGGCAGGACTTGCACCTGTGGGAATCCATGTCAAGACCGATACAGGTATGGGCCGTTTGGGCGTTCGGACAGCCGAAGAACTGCTGGGAGTGGTAAACGCGCTCGAAGAAAGTCACAAACTCGCTTGGACAGGTATTTTTACTCACTTTGCATGCGCCGATGAACCGGACACCACCCATGTGCGACGACAACACGAAACGTTTCAAAGCTTATTGCACTCGCTACGCTCCGCAGGCAAAAAACTGCCGATGATCCACTGCTGCAATACAGCAGCTGCCATTGCTTTTCCCGAATGGGGGTATGATACGATCCGTTTAGGCATAGGTTTATACGGATTATATCCTTCACCCTATATGAAAGACCGTGCGGATGTTGCACTTGTCCCGGCACTCTCGCTGAAGACCAAGATCGCCCACGTGAAAGCGGCGACGAACGAATCGTTTACCGTCAGCTATGGTGCGACGTATACGGCCCAGCCAGGTGAACAGATCGCGACTCTTCCCATCGGATATGCAGATGGATATTCTCGCCTGTTGTCCAATCGTGGAGAAGTTTTGTACAATGGTACGCGTGCTTCTATTGTTGGCCGGGTTTGCATGGATCAGATCATGGTGAGGATTGAGCAGCGTACGGCACAGGTCGATGACGAGATTGTGTTGTATGGCAAGCAGGGAGAGGACGAGATTTCGCTGGATGAGGTGGCCGCGCTGATCGGTACCATCAACTACGAAGTACCTTGCATGCTGAATTACCGCATTCCTCGCGTCTACTATCGGAATGGGAAAGAGACCGGAGTGTTTCACCCAATCACCATGAAACAGGCTCCAAAAGAAAGTGTAAATAACTAGCAATCAAAAATCGGCAGGAGTTTCGCTTTGAAGCGCGAATACTAGGTAAGCGCAAAAAGCTGGCTTTTTTGCCTGCAGCAGGAGAACATGCTTAGCGGATGAAAGTTACGGTCATGGTTGGAGGTGGATTTGTCTTGTCGAAGTCAAACACGAAACGCATCATGATCAGTTTGCCACAACACTTGCTTCAAGAAGTTGATGGCGTGATTCAGAAGGAAAAATCCAATCGCAGCGAGTTCATTCGTCAGGCGATGCATCTGTATTTAAAGGAGCGCAAAAAGCGCACAATCCGCGAAACGATGCAAAAAGGGTACATGGAGATGGCGAAAATCAATCTGAAAATGGCATCGGAGGCTTTTGGCGCTGAAGAAGAGGCTGACCATACTCTTGTCCGCTTAGTTAGCGGGGTGTGACCAGTGATTGTCAAACGTGGCGATGTGTTTTTCGCGGACCTGTCACCGGTCGTTGGCTCTGAGCAAGGAGGCGTGCGGCCTGTTTTAGTCATTCAAAACGACATTGGAAATCGATTTAGTCCGACGGTCATCGTCGCAGCAATCACGGCACAGATTCAAAAGGCCAAGTTGCCCACGCACGTTGAGATTGACGCAAAAACATATGGATTTGATCGTGACTCCGTCATTCTGTTGGAACAAATTCGAACCATTGACAAACAACGGCTGACCGATAAGATTACCCATCTCGATGATGAGATGATGGATCGTGTCAACGAATCCCTGCAGATCAGCCTGGGACTCATTGATTTTTAAAAATATGGATCAGACCTTTGGAGAGGAAAAGCCACTTGAGCGAAGCAAGTGGTTTTTTTGCTTTGAGGGCAGGGATTTGAAGTACGTATAGCGAATGTGTTGGAAGTGAATATTAGACAAAATGTGACACGTTTTGCTGTTTATTCCGACTGAATGAAACTTCGCTTCGCATTCATTTCATTTCTACCTGCAAGTGAGGGCGGAAGGGGTTAATTGATTGTGGCAGAGCAGTACCCTGAGACAATCAAAATAGAGACAGAGTCCGATATCGTTTCGGCAAGGCAAGTCGGTCGAAATATGTCGCGGCAGTTAGGGTTTGGCACCATTATGCAATCCCGGATGGCCACCTCGATTTCCGAGCTGGCTAGAAATATTTACTTGTACGCAGGTAAAGGAACCATTACGATATCGCCGATTGAGCGTGAAGGGGCAATCGGCTTGCAAATTACGGCGATCGACGCTGGACCTGGAATTCCCGACCTTCGCAAGGCGTTAGAAGACGGCTATACCACTTCAGGTGCTTTGGGGGCGGGGTTGCCTGGTGTCAGACGCATGATGGATGAATTCGATATTCAGAGCGCTCCAGGCGAAGGGACGCGTGTCATCATCGTGAAATGGCGTGATTGAACAAAGGAAGGTGGAGAGAGATGCCGACCCGGGGTATAGAGAAAGAGTACGTGCAAATTCTCCGGGATTACTTGACAGGTCAAGGTGAAGACCAGCTCTATGATGCTCAGCAGTTGGGGAAATGGTTGCTTTTACGGGATATTTCGCCGGAAGAAATGATTGATCTGCATGAGCGTGCACTGGAGCAACTGGGGGAAGTGCCCGAATTCGTGCGTGCCTCCTTTTCCATTTTGACGGAAGTGATGATCGAATACGGAAATGAGCACCGGTCAGTGACCAGCCTGAGAAGCAAGCACAAGCAGCTGCAATCCGAAATTGCGGTAGCCTCTGCGATGCAGAGATCCTTATTGCCGCAAGAGCTCCCTGTGTATCCGGATGTGGAGATCGGATTAGTGAGTGTCGGAGCTAAACAAATATCCGGGGATTATTACAATATCATTTCGCACGATGACGATCGGTTTTGTCTGACGATTGCCGATATTACAGGCAAAGGGATCTCGGCCGCCATGTGTATGTCCATGCTGAAATACGCGATGGAAAGTTTGGGAGAAATGCTGCGGGGACCTGATGAAATGCTTCGCCATCTCAATCGGGTCGTGGAACGAAATATCGATCCCAGTATGTTTGTCACGATGTTGTTCGGCTGTTACGATACGCGGAGGCATTGTTTTCGGTATGCTGTAGCCGGACATGAGCCTGGATTTGTATATCGTGCACGGGACGGCCGTTTTTACGATATGGAGGGGCAAGGTGCAGCGCTGGGACTGTGCTCGGACAGTCATTACGAAGAACGGGAACTACAACTGGACGTGGGTGATGTTCTGATTCTTCTGACTGATGGTGTAACAGAACGTAAAATTGACCGATATTACTTACAAAGGGAAGAGTTGGTATCATACCTGAAAGCTGAAGTAGGAGCATCCGCCCAAGCGATGGCAGATGGCTTGTACAGTAAGCTCTTGTTGCTCTCCCAATTTGAACTGCCAGATGATTACACCATGATTGTACTGCGAAGAACCTGAGCGACACCTGGAGGGAGATGCGGATGGACCTGACTATCAAGATCACCAGCAATGAGACGGAGCATCAAGTAAACCTTTGTGGGGATATCGATGCGTTTACTGGGCCAAAAGTAAAAGAAGCGATTATGACATTGGTGCAGACACCAAACGCGGCCGTGATTGCCGTTGATTTGGCAGAAGTAGAGTATATGGACAGTACAGGAATCGGAATCTTTATTGCCGTCATGAAAGCATGCAAACAGACAGACTGCGCCTTTGTCGTTCAAAATCTGTCTCCACGAGTGGAAAGGCTGTTTCGCATTACTGGCTTGTACGATCTAATTGCCGTCCGCAAAGGAGAGAGCGAGTAATGATTGAGAATAGACCTGGGGGAGACGTGATTCAGTTAAAGCTCCCCAGCTTGCCAGATTATCTGGGGGTTGCGCGCCTGACTGTTTCTGGAGTGGCCAATCGACAGGGATTTTCCTACGAAGAAATTGAGGACATCAAGCTGGCGGTGGGAGAGGCTTGCAGTAATGCAGTGAAGCACGCTTACCGGGAAGACGATAAAAAGGGCGTCATTCAGCTGGATTGCTTTGTGTATCCTGATCGATTGCAAATCGTAGTGACCGACGAAGGAAAAGGGTTGAACAGCGCCCCTGTTGCCGATCAACTTGCTCCCATTTATGCAGGGAGAGAAATAGAAGAGGTGGAAGAGGGGGGATTGGGTCTCTATTTGATCCATACTCTCATGGATGAAGTGGAAATTCGCTCTGACAACGGTGTTTCGGTCTCCATGACCAAGTATGTTCGGCGGGATGGGGTGGCTGGTAATGACCGGACAATCTCGGAAAAAGAAGTATAGTCCCGAAGAATTGAGGAAGTTCATTGACCAATATGGGGAAACGGGTGATCCGGATCTGCAGGAACTGTTGGTGAGAGCTTATACACCTCTGGTAGAGACGTTGTCAAAGAAGTTTGTCCGCGGCCAGATTATGCATGAAGATTTGATTCAGGTAGGGATGATCGGTCTCTTGGCGTCGTTGCGTCGATTTGATCCGTCGTTTGATCGGACGTTCGAGAGCTTCGCCATTCCTACGATCGTAGGAGAGATCAAACGGTACATACGGGACAAGACCTGGAGTGTTCATGTCCCGCGCAGGGTAAAAGAGCTGAGCCCGAAAATTAAGCGGGTCGTAGATGAATTGACGATTCAGCTGCAGCGTTCTCCGCAAATCGCGGATATTGCGCGTTATCTGTGCGTATCAGAAGAAGCGGTACTGGAGACGTTGGAGATGGGGAGAAGCTATCATTCCCTCTCCATGGACAGCGAACTGGAAGCAGATAGTGATGGCAATACCATTACACTGTTGGACTTGATCGGAGCCCAGGATTCAGGCTATGGTCAGGTAGAACAGAACCTCATGCTGGATCGTGCCTTGCACGTTTTGGACAAGCGGGAAAAAGAAATCATACAATTAACTTACTATCAAAACTTGAGCCAAAAACAGGCCGGCGATGTGCTGGGCATGTCCCAAATGCACATTTCGCGGCTGCAGCGAAGGGCATTAGGGAAACTGCGAGAGGCACTAAAGGTAGATCAGCATGAAACCGTCATGTGAATCGTAAGCGAGGAGGTGTCTGCGGACGCCTCTTTTTTTACAGAAAGGAATTTATCAGTTTTTTGTGTGCTGTGGTGGAGGGGAGAAGCAGGTTTCCGATCTCCGCTCCTGCCTATTCCCACCGAACAGGTTCGGCGGCCCTGCATGGGAGAATAGACTGTCCGCTCCACAACGATTCACGGGGAAGCGGTAAAGTAGTAGCCGCTCCGCAGCGAACACAGAGGTACCGCTTCTGGATCCCGTGAATTCGTTGTTCCGCTAGGCTGGGTTCCGGAGTCGCTCCGCCTGGAAACCTGCTTCTCCTGCCAGCTGTTGTGGTTTCTAGTTACCAGATATTACGAGGATCAAGAGAGCAAAAGCTAAATTCTGTCTATCGCTTGAGCTTCGAAGGACGTGGGTGAATCAAGAGAAAAACGAGCGTCAAATCTGTCTATTCAACGTGTCACGGGAGCAATGAAGGCCAAGGAGAACCAAGCCTTCGTTCTTCGTAGGCATCGTCCTACGAAGGGCTGATTAAGCTCCCTGAGACGGCTAATTTGGACGCGCTTTCGTTTTTTTCATGTAGCCGGACAGGCATGCCCCCAGTGGGTGTTCCTATGAAGCTGGAGCGTTTTCCCCTTTTTCCTCTCCTCCACTACAGTCTGACCGAGTGGATAAAAGAACAATGGCTTGGAAGGATGCTTTCCAGACCTTAACAGCAAATATGGTACAATAAACGGCGAAGAACGAGCGCAGGAGGACATGTATGGAACTTACATTGATGATCCAGACAATCGCCCAGGATACTGGCGTCAAACCTCATCAAGCGGAGCGTACCATTGCTCTGCTGGATGAAGGAAACACAGTCCCATTTATTGCCCGTTACCGCAAAGAGATGACCGGGCAATTGGACGAAACACAAATTCGAGCCATCGAAGAGCGCGTTCGTTATTTGCGCAATCTGTCTGTGCGAAAAGAAGAAGTCATTCGGCTGATCGAGGAACAGGGCAAGCTGACGGATGAGCTGAGAGCAGCCATCGAACAGTCGGCGAAGCTGCAGGAAGTAGAAGACTTGTATCGACCGTACCGTCAGAAACGGCGGACACGGGCTACGATGGCAAAGGAAAAAGGCCTGGAGCCGTTGGCTAACTACTTGCTGAGTCTGCCGAAAACAGGCGATCCGAATGCAGAGGCTGCCCAGTATATCAACCCGGAAAAAGGCGTGGAGACTGTGGAGGCTGCCTTGCAAGGGGCGATGGACATCGTAGCTGAGCATATTTCGGATGACCCGGACATTCGTCAATGGACCCGCCAGCGCACCATGCAAAAAGGGCTGTTGCTGTCGGAGCAAAAAGCGGATGAAGCCGATGAGAAAAATGTCTATCAAATGTACTATGCGTACAGTGAACCATTGAAAAAGGTAGTGCCGCACCGTGTGCTGGCGATGAATCGCGGAGAGAGCGAAGGAATTTTGAAAGTGACGGTGGAGGCTCCAGTTACGGAGATCCTGCCATGGATACAACGGCGTGTGATCCCGCGAGATACAGTCGTTCGTTCCTTGCTTGATTTGACGGTGGAAGACGCGTACAAGCGGTTGATCGCACCTTCTATCGAGCGTGAAGTGCGCTCCGAGCTGACCGAGGCAGCAGAAGAGCGTGCCATTCACATTTTTGCGGAAAACTTGCGTAATCTGTTGCTCCAGCCTCCTGTCAAAGGCAAAGTTGTGCTGGGCGTTGACCCGGCGTTCCGGACAGGCTGCAAGCTGGCCGTCGTCGATGAAACGGGCAAGATGCTTGAGGTAGCCGTCGTTTATCCTACACCGCCGGTCAACAAGGTGGCGGAGGCTGCGGCAAAGGTCAAGCAACTGATTACGACGTATCGTGTCACAGTCGTGGCGATCGGCAATGGAACCGCATCGCGGGAAACCGAGCAATTCATCGCCAATGTTCTCAAGGAACTCGGGAAAGACGTGATGTACATCATCGTAAATGAGGCAGGGGCTTCCGTTTACTCGGCATCGGCACTGGCAAAGGAAGAATTTCCTGAGCTTGACGTAGCTGAGCGCAGCGCCGCATCGATTGCGCGTCGACTACAAGACCCGCTGGCTGAATTGGTCAAGATCGATCCCAAATCGGTCGGAGTCGGACAGTATCAGCATGACGTGTCTCAATCCCGCCTGGCAGACAGTTTGCAATTTGTCGTTGAATCCGCAGTAAACCACGTAGGTGTGGACGTCAATACGGCTTCGTCCTCCCTTTTGCAATATGTATCTGGCATCAGCAAACAAGTGGCGGGCAATATCGTGAAAAAACGGGACGAGGTCGGAATGTTTGCTACTCGCTCTCAACTGAAAGAGGTGCCACGACTCGGCGCTAAAACGTACGAGCAATGTATCGGCTTTTTGCGCGTGATGGAGGGTAGCAATCCGTTAGACAAGACCCCGATTCACCCAGAGTCTTACGATGCGACCCACAAGCTGTTGCAGATGATTGGAATAGCACCCCAGGAGATCGGGAGTGACCGTTGCAAGGAACGACTCCAGACACTGAACGTAGCAGAGACGGCACAGGAGCTGGGGATCGGTGAGCCGACGTTGGCGGATATCGTGGAAAGTCTGTTGCGTCCAGGACGCGATCCGCGCGACGAACTACCTAAACCACTGCTGCGCAGCGATGTACTCCAGCTATCAGATCTCGGAGTGGGCATGAAGCTCCAAGGAACGGTTCGAAACGTCGTTGACTTCGGTGCATTTGTGGACATCGGTCTGAAAAATGATGGGCTGGTGCACATCTCGCGCTTGAAAAAAGGCTTTGTGAAGCATCCACTTGAAGTGGTGACGGTGGGGGATATCGTGGACGTCTGGGTCGTGGAAATCGATGAAAAACGTCAGCGCGTCGGACTGACACTGATCGCACCGTCAGAGGGGTAAGAGACAACAAAAAGGCGGCGTCCTGCTACTCGGGACGACCGCCATGTTTTTCCCAATATAAGAACCAACAACTGTTCAGCAAACGAATCTGCCGAACATCCTTCCCGCTGAAGGCACGCTGCAACTGCCTACGCATCCATTGTGGCATGAAGGTACCTCCTGGAGTTCATCGTCTACTGGCAAGTGTATGCAGAGGACGAACTGGAGGTACCTATTTTTTGCTTTCCCTTACTCTTCTTCGTGCAAATACTCCAGCTGAGCTTGCAGTGCACGTATTTCCGTCAAAAGTGAAATCAACGGATACTCGTTTTCCTGCAGAGATGCGAAGCGAGTTTCGAGTTTACTGACATAGTCCAGACCATCCACGATCGCTTGATCATTGCTCAGCAATTCTAGGTCGGCACATTCCGCGACGACATGAGGTAGGTCAGGTCGATCCGCGATAGTCAGTTTGTCGATTTCTTTGTGCAGCCGCTTTAAAAGAGCGACCAGTTGATACATGTGAGATTCCGGCAGCGCGACGAATTGTAGTCCGGTACCTTCCTGCAACAGCAAATAGCGCATAAGCTCCTCCACCATTCTACTTTTCTACCAACCAGTGTAGCCTATCTGTCTGGCACTTTTCAACCGGAACTGCTATCGTGAAAGGAAAGAGAGGAGCGGTGGAGAAGAGATGACCGATCAGGAATTGCAGAAACTGGTGGAGGACATATCTACCCAATTTTTCGCCGTGCCCTTTCGCCATCAGGCTCGCTTTAACAGCAGGCTGCGTACGACAGGGGGGCGATATTTGCTGCGCTCCCATGACATCGAGATGAATCCGAAGCACTTGGAGGAGCATGGAATGGACGAGCTCGTTGCCATTATCAAACACGAGCTGTGCCACTATCATCTGCATCTGGCCAAGCGGGGCTATCGTCACGCGGATCGCGATTTTCAGGTGCTTCTGAAGCAGGTAGGAGGTAGCCGATACTGCCAACAGGTAGGTAATGGGCGTACACGACTGCCTTATCGCTATGAACTGGTGTGTCAGGCATGTGGAATGAGCTATAAGCGAAAGCGAAAAATGAATCCGTCCCGCTTTCGCTGCGGACGCTGCAGCGGAAAGCTGATCTTGCGCGAGCTAAAAGAGCCTGCCTCTTCATGAAGCACTCGGACGCGTGGGGCTTCCTTGCACGCCTTCGGACAGCAGCGTTATAATGGACTGACTATGCCGTAAAGGAGCGTTCAAGGTGGCACACGATGAATTTTCCCTGATCCGGCAATGGACGAGACGTTCGGACGGACAGGAAGGAGACGGCTTGACCGTCGGAATCGGGGATGATGCCGC
>JARDZO010000404.1 GCA_029240815.1 Brevibacillus sp. | reverse complement strand
TAGTACCCAAAGGGCACAAGTCTCGCCTTCTCACTATCGTTCGAGGTCTCGCTATGTTGCACTTATACTGGATAAGAATCTTATAAATTCTTATCTGTACAAAAAAACACCCCCGGTCCTGCCATCCTCTTGGACGACGGCAATGATGGACGAGGGATGTTTTTACTTATAAAGATCGTCGTGTCAGTGTTCGGAAAGCGACAAGCCTGGTACGCCATTCAGATCCAGCTCGGCAAACTGCCCCTTTTCATAACGAATGAAGCCGGCAGCAGCGATCATCGCAGCATTGTCCGTGCACAGAGAAAACGGTGGGATCACCAACGGAATCCCTTCTGCCTGACAGCGGTTCTGCAGTCGATCACGGAGTCCGCGATTGGCCGCGACACCGCCCGCCAGAAGCACTTGCTTGGCTCCGTATTCGCGAACAGCACGTAATGTTTTCTCCACCAGCACTTCCGTGACCGAATCCTGGAAGCTGGCTGCCAGATTGGCCGGCTCGATGGTCTCTCCTCGCTGCGCCGCATTGTGCAACGTATTGAGTACGGCCGATTTCAAACCACTGAAGCTGAAGTCATAAGAATGTGGTTCCAGCCACGAACGCGGCAACGGAACATTGGGTACTCCTTCATGTGCGAGACGGTCGATGTGCGGACCGCCTGGATACGGCATCTGGAGTGCGCGAGCGACTTTGTCGTACGCTTCGCCAGCCGCATCGTCACGTGTCTCTCCCAAAATTTCAAACTGGCCGTGCTCTTTCATCCAGACAAGTTCGGTATGCCCGCCTGAGACTACCAGTGCGATCAGCGGGAAATCCATTTCTTCCACCAGTCGGTTCGCATAAATATGCCCGGCAATATGGTGAACACCGATGAGTGGAATGCCTCGTGCCAATGAGATCGCTTTGGCTGCTGCCACTCCGACCAGGAGCGCACCAACCAATCCTGGTCCGTACGTCACGGCGATCGCCTGGATATCATCCAAGGTCTTGCCGGCTTCCTCCAATGCCTCTTCAATCGTCAGTGTTATGTTTTCCACATGGCGGCGTGAAGCAACTTCTGGAACAACACCACCAAAGCGTTTGTGAATATCTGCCTGTGAAGCGATGACATTGGAGAGTACATCTCTTCCGTCGCGTACGACAGAGGCTGATGTCTCGTCACAACTGGTCTCGATCCCAAGAATATAAGTCGGTTGACCCGACTGTTTGTGTGTCTGATAGGCCTGCTGCACGCGCATATCGTAGCGCGACGTTTTTGTCCTGTTCATTACAAAGTCACCCACATAATAATTGCGTCCTCGTTATTATCGGAATAGTATCTTTTGCGTACCCCGTGCTCCTTGAAGCCCAGCTTGGTGTACATATTGCGTGCTACCGTATTGGATGGCCGCACTTCCAAGGTCATGCTTCTTGCGCGAAACATCCTCGCCACGTTCATCATCTTGATCATGAGACTGAGGCCGATCTTTTTCCCTCGGTACAAAGGATGCACCGCTACGTTGGTAATATGCGCCTCATCGATGATGATCCACATTCCACAGTAGGCCACAATTCGATTTTGATGAACGACCACGACATACCGGGCGTTTGGGTTTTTCGTCAGTTCATTGACGAAAGCATCATGCGGCCAAGGTGTGGTAAACGCCATCCGCTCCAGCTCCGCAACTGCACCGATGTCCTGCATCGTCATAAAACGGTATTCCAGTTCGTTTGGTTGAATCATTGAGATTACTCCTTTGCGGAACCCTCCTGCTTTTGGGCCAGCCATTTTGCTTCTGCTTCCGCCAATTGAAGGTATTCAGGGACCAGCTCGTGCGCATTTCCACCATCCTGCAGTCGGCGCATCGCCAAGTATCCGATATGGGCCGCACGAGGATGATGCTGCGCCGGTGTAGCAAAGTGTGCCTGCTCACCCAACCCTTGGACAATCGCTTCCCGATGCACGCGAACATCTTCGCCAAGAAATAGGATCGGATCTCCCTGTGCCTGTTCCCGAAGAAGCGGCAGCCATTCCTGCAAGAGGATGATTTTTTCGTTCTCCTGCAAAAGGACGGACTCCATTCTGTCCGTTCGGTAGCACCCCGAGTACACCTGACCTCTGCGCGCATCGAATAAAGGCACGATCAGGCCGGAAAAACCAACCGCGTTCATAGCGATTACCTGCAGGCTTGAGATGCCGATCACGGGCAAGTTCAAGGACCAGGCCATGCTCTTGGCTGTTGCTACGCCGATGCGCACTCCTGTGTAGGATCCGGGACCTTTTGCTACGCCCAGTCCGCTCAGTTGCTCAGGCAGCGTACCTGTCGCATCCAACAGCTCAGAAATACAGTCCATGAGACGGATGGAATGGTTCTTTTGCTGATTGGTCGTCATCTCAGCCAGAACCCGTTCTTCTTCAACAATGGCTACACTTAACACCAGATTGGACGTGTCAATTGCCAGTACGCGCATCAAAATCAAACTCCTCACACAAATTCACGTAACGCGTTCCCTGCGGTACCAGCTCAATCAGACGTACGTCCTCTCCTTCTGTACCAAGCAAGACCTTTAACCGGTCTGCGGGGAGCACTTCTTCAATCAAGGAAGCCCACTCTACCACACAGACCCCTTCTCCAAAAAAATAATCGTCAAGCCCGAGCGAGTCCACATCATCGCCCACCCGGTAAACATCCATATGGTATAACGGCAAGCGCCCCTGATACTCTTTTATGATCGTAAACGTCGGACTGTTCACCACTTGTCGCACACCGAGACCTTTGCCCAGCCCTTGGGTGAACGTCGTTTTCCCCGCGCCCAGATCTCCCTCCAGCGCCAAAAAGTCTCCAGGTTGCAAAAAGGTAGCGAGACTCTCTGCGAAGCGATGCGTCTCCTCGACCCCCGAGAGCGTCCACTTGTAAGCCATTCTTGTCATCCCCTTTTATTCCCGCCGCCCAAAATGATTGAAGCCGGCTTTGGGCAATGGCATCTGCCTGCCCGCTCTTTTGCATGTGACAGATGCTTCGGCAGTATTCGATTCCACCCGGCCAATCACCGAAAATAGTATGCCTGCTGCTGCGAATTGTTCCCTCAACGCATCCACGTGCCCTGCGTCTGCTGTTCCTACCAGCTGGTAGTCCTCGCCACCATAAAATGCCCAATCCAACGGGTCTTTTCCTACTTTCTCGGCATAGGAAGAGAGATCCTCGCTGATCGGAATCAAATTGGCGTCGATCCAAAGCTTCACCTGACTCGCTTCGGCAATTTCCCATAATTCTGAGGCGAGTCCATCGCTGACGTCATTTAATGCTCCGCAAGCCTGTGAAGTCAGCAATAACCTCCCAGCGGTCACCTGCGCGGTAGGACGTTGGTGCGCCTCTATCAGTTGTTGAAACTGGGTTGGTTTTACTTCGTTCGTATTCCTTTGCTGCAACAACAGATGTAATCCGGCGGCAGAGTTACCTACGTACCCGGTCACAAACACCACCTGACCCGCTTGGGCTTGGGAACGGCGTATCGCCCGTCCTTTTTCCACCTCACCCAGCACTGTCACAGAAAGATGGAGGGCGTCAGGTGCAGATACCGTGTCTCCACCAATCAGCCGCACATCATACGCTTCACAAGCCTCATAGATGCCGTCGTAGATTTGACTGGTCTGTGTTGCCGACCAGCTGGGAGAAACAGCGATGCTGACCAATGCATATCGGGCAAGCCCGCCCATGGCAGCGATATCACTTATATTACTGATGACCGACTTGTATCCAATGTCGCTCGGGCGCATCGTTTCTTTTAAAAAATGAACGGTTTCGACCATCGCATCACAGCAAGCCACTACTTCCATGGCAGGCGTCGGAGTAAAGACAGCGGCATCATCCCCGATTCCGACGGTCAAGCCGTCTCCTTCCTGTCCGTCCGAACGTCTCGTCCATTGCCGGATCAGGGAAAATTCATCGTGTGCCACC
>JARDZO010000136.1 GCA_029240815.1 Brevibacillus sp. | reverse complement strand
AGTAAGATCTACTTTGGTCAAGGTGGTTTTATTGCATGCCATTTATGAGTTTTTTGTGTGCTGTGGTGGTGGGGAGAAGCAGGTTTCCGATCTACGCTCCAGCCTACACCCAGCGTAGGAGAATAGTCTGTCCGCTCCACAACGATTCACGGGGAAGCGGTAAAGGAGTAGCTGCTCCGCAGTGAATACAGAGGTACCGCTTCTGGATCCCGTGAATTCGTTGTTCCGCTAAGTAGGGTTCCGGAGTCGCTGCGCCTGGAAACCTGCTTCTCCTGCGAGTTCTTGTGGTTTCTAGCTACCTGGTATTACGAGGTTCGAGGGAGCTAAAGCTTCATTTTCCAATCGTTGCCCTTCTAAGGACATGGGTGAATCAAAGGAAGAACGAAGTAGTCAAATATGTCCGTTCGATGTGTCACGGAAGCCATTGAATAAGGAGAACCAAGCTTCCATTCTTCAAGGTATTGTCCCGAGTAAGATCTTCTCAAAGAACTCCTAGGAAAGCCCCCAGAATAAGGTAAGTGGATGAGCCAAAGTTGGCCGAGGAAAAAGGGGAAATAAGCGGAAGATCTTGGGAACACCAACCAAGGCGCAATGGAAAAAACGAAACACGGTTGTAAGCGTCCACCTCTGAGAAGCTTTCGGAGACGGCTGCTTTGGACGCGGTTTCGATTTTTCCATGGGGCCGGACAGGGATGACCCCCAGTAGGTGTTCCTATGAAGCTGGAGCGTTTTCCCCTTTTTCCTCTCCTCCACCACAGTTTGATCGAGTGGAAAAGGGATGAGGGTGCACTTCCCGCGTTTTTCTTATGAAAATGAAAACTCCCGTGATCTGCAGAGGATCGACGGGAGTTTCTCGTTTCTCGATTGTTTCATTTACTGGAGATGAACAGCTTCTTGCATGTTCGTCATAGCAGGTTGACTGATCAAACCAAGTCTCCACAAGGCAATGCCCTTGAGATTGTAGCGCTTGGCGAGACCGATCTTTTGATTGACGGACTGCTCGTTTTCACTGCCCATGGAGATGCCCAGAATCAGCTTTTCCTTTGGTACTTGGGCAAGCGCCAGCTTAATGGCTTGATCGACTCGATTCATAGGCTCAGGTCCTTTTTCGTTTTCGAAAGCGTAGGCCATAATAACGAGATCATCAGCCATGCTGCCCAATGTGGCATAATCATAGCCTTGATAGGCTCCGTTTAGTGGATGGAGTACCAGCGTCAGCTTGACACCGAGATTTTTCGTTTGGGCAGAGAGGAGCTGGACAAACTCGTTGTAGTCCTGCTTGATCTCTGTCGCTTGACCATTCATTCCCAGACCTTCAAAATCTAGGACAACGCCTTCGAATCCTTTTTCTTGTACAATTGTGAGGATATTGGCGATTGCCTTTTCCCGCAAGCTTCTGTCTTTTAGCAAGGTGGTCAATTCGTCGTTAGCATCCCCTGCAAAGACCATGAGAGAAGGAGTCGTCCCACCGGATTTTGCTTCGTTGATGATCATTTCCGGAGTGGTAGTGCCTGCTGATTTTGGCCAGTAGAAATCATTGCCTACAAGCGTAAGGTTCCCGTCTTTGTCGATCCGGCTCCAGCCAAATGCGACAGAGTCAAAATGGGAGATCAAGTCCTTTTGAGAAAAGGAAGAAATCGCGTAGAAAGCCAGACTGTAGAGGTCGCGTGCAGGTGATGTAATCGAGACTGTCTTGCTCGAATCATTCCAGCTCACTTGTGCTCCGAATTGCTCGCTGAAAAAGCGAAGCGGGATGAGGGTGCTTCCCTTTGTCTCATAAGGGGCTACGGCTAGCGTAACCAGCTGGTCATTGACCGAAATCTGCGGATTTTTCAGGGTCATTTTGACCGTTTTGCGTTCCTGTCCATTCGTCTGTACCGCCGTAATGGTCTGGGTCGCTCCGTCCCACTGTACATCGACGCCCATCGCTTCGGAGATGGCGCGGAAGGGTACCATCGTCGTACCTTTTACGATCACAGGAGGTGTCGGAAAGGCGAGCGGATAGCCATCTAATAGAATCGTTGTGGTAGTGGGAGCGGCGGATGCTGGAACGGACAGACCGATCATGCCACTCACGCAAATGGAAAGAGAAAGCAATAGCTTCCAAAATCGTGTTTTCATTTGAATTCCTCACTTTTTGGGAGTGATTTACATACCACTTATATCAGTTTTACGTAAATCATTGCAAGAGTTGTTTCATTCTAGAAATTGAAAATATACAGAAACTAGTAAATGGATGGAGGAATTATGAGACAAGTTGCTGCCCTTTTCTTTCTTATCCTAACTCTCATGAGTACGGGCTGCTCAGAACAAGCAGCCGCCCCTATTGTAGGAACAAAACCGCCCACAGATACGGAAGCAAAGCAAGTAGAGAAAGGCCATATTGCTGGTGAGCAGCCAGCCCCTGTGGAAGAAGGAAAGAGTAAAGAGTGGATTGTGAATCGATTAGGAGAGATATCTCGCCACTATTTTAGCCAGATGGAGGAGGCTACCCATCAGGAACTTCCTTTTGAAGTGTTCCGAGAAACCCTGCAGCGGTACATGACCGACCGCTTTATCGATCAAGAACAGCTGGAGGAATATTACAAAGGCGGTGTTGGTCAGAACAGGTTGTTTCTGTTTCACTATGAACCTGGAACCCTAAAAGCACGTACAACCATCCTCGAGCATACGGAGGATCGCATCGTAGTGAAGACGATGTGGTTCGCCAATGAATTGAACAGTGGGTATTACGAGATCAGTACGTTGCGCAAAAGCGGAGGAGACTGGCTGCTGGATGAAAAAAGGCGTGAGAAAACGCCAAAGGGAGGATTTCAACTGACCACCCAGGAAGCGGCCATTTACCTGCAAAATTATCCGTATGCGGAAAAACCGATCCAATCAGTCAAATACGTAGGGAACAAAACGCTGGATGCTCACAGAGATTTTGGGCTCTTTTACCAATTTGATTGCGACGGGGAAACGTATTACATATCTCCGTTTGATGGGTATGTGTTGTCAGGTGATCTGGAGCATTACTAGGTGTGAGCACACAAGGAAGAGGCGGCAGAACACCGCCTCTTTTTTCATGAGTTCGAAATATCGAATTCATCGATGGATATATCCAAACTAGCAATTGGACGGTTTGCCCATTTTTTATTACGTTTAATTATAAAGATTGCAGGAGGTATGATCGACCACTTTGAGCAAAGGAGGCTTTGATCATGAACGATACGGGTGAAAGTCAACACGCCGCTCCGGCCTATATGCAGGGAAAGATCGTCGCCATTTTTGGATACTGCGAAGAAGGATTCGAACAAGCTCGCGTACTGAGAGGCAGTGGAATACAGGTAATCGTAGCACTTCGTCAAGGCTCTTCAAGTGACATCTGGGTAGAAGCCGGTTTTCCCATTGTTTCGATCTGGGATGCCGCTGATCAGGCGGAAATATTCCAAGTGTGGTAGAAGAAGGGACGGATCGCGCTAGTAAAGGAAAAGGGAGGGAGGATACGTGATGAATACATGTATCACCAGGGTGATTTGCTGTGTAGTGCTGGCAGGATTAACTGCTTGTGGATCTGTACCTGCCCAGACCGGAAACGCTCCCAAGAACCAAGAACAATCCGTTCAAGTGGCAAAAACTCAGCCTGCACCATCGGGGGATGTAGAATGGGAGAAGCTCATTGAAAGTGCCAAAAAAGAAGGGGAAGTAACGATCATCGGTCAGGCACAGACGAACAGGGAAGCAGTGGTAAAGGAGTTTGAAAAGAAGTATGGCATCAAGGTGAAATATACGGGAATGAGACCAAGTGAGGCCACACCAAAAGTAATTGCGGAACAGCAGCAAGGAAAGTATCTTACCGATATCATGATGGAAGCAACTCAGCAGCTGGCACTCGATTTATACCCGATCGGCGCTTCCGAGGACATCCGTAATTATATCATCTCCTCTGACATTAAGGACGACAACACGTGGTATAACGGTTACGACACAGGTTATCAAATGGCAGAAAATTCTGGACAATACGTTTTTGGGGTCATGGATTTTCCTAGAGTGTACGTCAATAACGATGTGATTCCAGAAGGATCCTTTACATCACTAAGCGATCTCTTGGATCCAAGATGGAAAGGGAAAATCATTATTCATAATTTCAGCCGACATGCCCAAGGGAATTCTGCAATGACCGCCCTGCACATGTCCGAAGGCAGGGAGTATATCAACAAGCTGATGGAGCAGGAGCCCATGATAGTGGATGACGTTAGACAGATGGTGGAGTGGTTCGCAGTCGGAAAATACCCCATCGCTGTTGGAGCGGACACAACGACGTTGAAAAACTTCGAGAAACAGGGCGTCATTAAGAAGGTTGGCATTATCCGCCCAGAAATCGCAACGGTTCTGCACCCTCTCGGCATTGGGGTCCTAAAAAATCCGCCGCATCCGAATGCTGCAAAATTATTCGTCAATTGGTTTTTAAGCAAAGAGGGACAAAATGCTTTCGTGAGTATTACCACTCAATACCAAAGCCGGCGAAAAGACGTGGCGGAAAGTCCTGACCCGAGCATAAGAAGATGGGCAACGATCGACTACCAAAAGTCTCTGCAGAGCAAGGAAGCGGAAGAAACCATACACTGGGTTACCGAGCTTGGCAAAAAGATGTACAAGGCAAAAAAATAATTCTATTTTTCTAATTTGATGATGGAGGAGGTTTCAGAATGCTTTCCTACGAAGATAACAAGATGTTGACGGAAACGGGTCCCGATACCCCGATGGGAAACTTATTTCGGAGATATTGGGTTCCAGTGGTTCTATCCGTGGAGTTGCCTAAGCCGGATGGCCCGCCGATACGCGTCAAGCTATTGGGTGAAAAATTGGTAGCGTTTCGAGATAGCCATAACAATGTAGGGCTGATCGATGAGCATTGTCCTCACCGCAGAGCTTCCATGTTCTTTGGTCGCAATGAAGAGGGCGGACTTCGCTGTGTCTATCACGGGTGGAAATTTGACACCTGCGGAAAATGTGTAGATATGCCATCTGAACCGCCGGAAAGTAACTTTAAAGAAAAGGTGTCGATCAAGGCATACCCGTGTAGAGAAATGGGGGGAATCGTTTGGGCCTACATGGGACCGCCTGAGGATATGCCTGAATTACCCAAATTTGAATTTTCACTGGTACCTGATCATCACCGGATCATGAGCAGACGTTTGCAAGAAAACAACTATTTCCAGGCTGTGGAAGGCGGCATAGATTCCAGCCACATTTCTTTTTTACACCGACATGAACGCCCCAACCAAAACTCCAATGAAAAGGTGATCAACTCATACGGAGCACCGAAGTTTGAAGTAGCCAAAACGGACTACGGGCTTCTCGTTGCTGCTAAAAGAGAGACCAATGACCCTGCCAATGTCTACTGGCGAATCTCGCAGTTTGTCATGCCCTGGTACGCTCTCATCCCTCCCGTATTTACGCCGCATACGAGAGTGGCCCATGCTTGGGTACCGATGGATGACGAGAATTGTTGGCATTGGTCCATCACTTGGACCCCTTTGATGCCGTATGCTGATGAAGATTTGAAAAATGCACACCATGTGGACTTAATTCCTGGTACGCTCAGACCGATGGCCAACAAGGACAATGACTATTTAATTGATCGGAAAGTCCAGGCGAGTGGTCAATCGTTTACGGGGATTGCAGCTGTTTCCATGCAGGACGCAGCTGTGCAGGAAAGTCCTGGTCCAATCACCGACCGCACTCGTGAACGGCTAGGCACCAGCGATACGGCAATCATCGTAGCGCGCAGAGTGATGTTGAACGCGGCGATGGGAATGCAAAAAAGGGAGACTCCCCCTGGATTGAACTTACCATATATCCCTCGTGCGGTATCGATCATGTTACCGGCAGAAGTCCCCTTTCAAGAAGGAGCAAAAGATAAGCTTGTATTAAAAGAAGATGATTACATTTCCGCGGAAAGTGTAAAAGGTAATTAGTTTATTATTTTGCCATAAGAATAGAGCGGTCTGAGCTCGGATGTCACCGAGTTAGGGCCGTTTTTTTCTTGTGCGTCTGTCCCCCATATGCGAAACCTCGTATTAGGTTGTGTTAGAATGGACATGGTTGAACACTCCCGCCACTTAGGCGCACGCCTTGAAGTGGGAGTATTCTCGGCTGTTATGATAAAGTAGGAATGTACCATGGGACTATTCTTCGTTTTGCTTGATTGCCCGGTTTTTCATCAGGAATCTAGCATTGTGAATGAGCAAAATGATATGTTTACATGTGAGAAGCTCCCACTCGGTTTGAGGTGATGCACGTTGGACGACAGTGTCTATATCTTGATTAAAAAAGGCGATCCGGATCAACTACACAAGAGAAAGTTTTTGACCAAGGACACGTATACGATCGGGCGGAAAGGGACTCAATTTCAACCAGATATCCCGTTCTCCAGCCTGTACGTATCCCGAAAGCATGCGGTTCTGCAAAAGATGGGTGATCAATTTGCGATCGCCGATTTGCATAGCAAGCATGGAACAGAAGTCAATGGAACAGCTATTCACGATACACCGCACTTGCTGCGGCATGGTGACCATATCAGTCTGGCCAAAGGGGCAGTCGAGCTGATCTTTTTCGCAGAAGCGAACGAACTGGATGCCACCCGAGAATTTTCGATACCGATTTCTGCTACGTCACCCGAACTGCCGGGACTAGTCATTAACCTGGAGCGAAGAGAAATTCGGCTGGACGGCAAGCGACTTCATTTGACCGGAAAAGATATGGACCTCCTGATGCTTTTATACCAAAGGGAAAATCAGGCAGTCAGCTACGAAGAAATCATGGTACTCATCTGGCCGGAAAGATTGCTCGGCACAGAAAAAATCATCCCCGACGTCGGCAGGGCAGAAATCAATGCGCTGGTATACCGACTCCGCAAGCGACTGGGGCGTTACGGAGAAAAGGTGACAACGATCCCGCGTTACGGTTACATGTGGGAAATGGAAGAAGGAGGCTAGCAAAAAGCCTCTTTTTTTGTTGGGAAAAAGGAGCTTGCGATATCATGCCAGACTAGTTGGTATTCTTCGTAGCCGTGATTAGTAAGGAAAGGGGCTTTCCAGTAGTAGGGTTTATCGGTTCCTGGCAATAAAGAAGCCTGAGGTGCCCCTCTGCTTGTACTTCGCTTAGCCACGACCCCATCGTACGGTAATACCAGGGCATAGGGGATTTGTACCCTTCTCCCATTCCGTTAAAGGATTCTTCTCTCCATCCATCTTCATAGCGATCATGCTGAGCTGCAGAAAAAGGGTGCAGCGTGTGGATGAGGATAACCCCATCCGCACAGAGCAAGGAAGCTAGCGATTGTAAAATGGCCCTGATATCTTGGGAGAGAAGAGAGAAATTGCACACAATGACATCAAATTCACTACCGAGTGGGGAGGGGTCTTTTGTCAGATCCGAGTAGCTGAGGTGAACAAAATGCCCCCCTCCTGCGGACTGAGCGATCTGGATGAGCTCCAGGCTCCCGTCCATGCCGATTACTTCCATACCTCGTTCACTGAGCGTGCGGGAAAGCCAGCCTTCACCACAGCCGACGTCCAGAACTTTTCTTGGCTGGAATCGAGTGATTTCATCCAATATCGCCTGATCCGTTGCCATTTTTCGGCTTTCAATCCGATTCTCTCTGACGGATTGTGTCCACGCTTCGGCATTGGTCACCCAGCTCTGCTCTAATAGACGCTCATGATCCTTCATCGCCGCATCTCTCCCCATACGTGTTTTTTAGCCATGCAGATTCCCCTTTTTCTTTGAGCTCGCTAGCCGTTCATTTCCTCTTTTAAAATTCCCGGTGACCTTCGCCAAGATCAGTTGCACTTCTTTTTCACCGTCGGCAACTGACTTGATTTTCTCTGTATGCATCTTCTAGATAGTAATACTACCATTTCCTGATAATCCCTGTTTGTTTCTGTGCTTTCCAATACTATGATGAGCTACCCGCAAACGGTCCCCCCGCGAGGAAACAGGAGAAAAAACGGACGCCGTTCCGGTTTTGGAATGGAGCTGGGCAGTGATACTCCCAGCGGGTCTTCCTAGAACCGGAGCTTTTTTTCTCCTGTTTCCTCCTTGATAATTTACCGAATTTTCAACATCTTATCACATATTTCTGATCATCCTTTCATGGTCGCATGAGGATTGCTCCATATATTTTCCAGTACGCCTATATTATCTTGGGGAATGGAAGGGAGAAGATCCTTGTGAAGAAAACATGGGTTTGGTTTTGGACGGTTTTCGTCGTCGTCCTGGCGGGGTTTGGCCTTGTGTATTGGAACATGTGGCAAGACAGCCCCCAGAGAGAAGGAGAAAAGGCAAAGACTGCGTTTTCGGCGTACACAGCCCATTGGCAAAACGGACAGTTTGCCGACATGTACGAGCAGCTCTCCGAAAAAACGAAACAACAAATAACAAAGGAACAGTTTATCCAACGATATCAAAATATTTATGAAGGTATTGAAGCCAAAAACATCACGGTCGAACCCGTGTACAACGGTCCCGTCGAGCCAGGCGAAGATGGGAATATCAAGCTGCATTACCGATTTAGCATGGATACGTTTGTCGATCCGATTTCGTTTACGGGCAAAGCTACAATGGTCAAAGAGAAGCAGGCAGAAGGAGAGGGCTGGTACATCTCCTGGAACCCGTCCTTCCTCCTCCCTGACATGCAGGATGGGGATAAGGTTCGCGCTTCCACAGTGCCTCCGAAACGAGGAGAGATCGTAGACCGGGCAGGACGCCGTCTGGCAACCAGCCGCGTCGTCGTGGACGTCGGGGTCAATCCCGGAGAGTGGGGGCAGCTGCCTCACGCCGGACAAAAGCAAGTGAGTGATCTCTTACATATCTCATCCGATGAATTGGCAGCCAGTGTGCAGGCAAATTCAACAAAAAAAACGACATTCATCCGGATAGCGACTTTGTCTGCGGACGATGAACGAATTTTTCAATTAACGGGTACTACTGGGATCGTGCTGCAAAAGAAGCAAGTGAGGTATTACCCGTATAAAGAAGCGCTGGCGCATCTCGTCGGCTATACAGGCTCCATCAGTGCAGAGGAACTGGAAAAGAAAAAGGCACAAGGCTATCGCTCCTCGGACAAGATCGGAAAAGCCGGACTTGAGCAGATATACGAGGAACGACTCCGAGGATCAGCCGGTGGACGTATTACCATCGTGAATGCAGAAGGAACCGAAAAGAAGATCGTGGGCGAAAGATTTGCGAAAAATGGCGATACCTTAAAGCTCACGATCGATGCAGAGCTGCAAAAAGAGATCTACGAGCAAATCAAAGAGGAAGCGGGCGCAGCGGCAGCGATTCAACCAAAGACGGGTGAAATAGTCGCTTTAGTCAGCACGCCTGCCTATGATCCCAATGACTTTGTTCTTGGTTTGTCGACCAAGGAGTGGAACCAACTAAACGGAAATCCCCAAAAACCGATGCTCAATCGATTTGCCCACGGCTATGCGCCAGGCTCTACCTTTAAACCGATCACCGCAGCGATTGGATTGGACACAGGTGCCATCACACCAGCTGAGGAGAAAACGATCAACGGTCTGCATTGGCAAAAAGATTCGTCCTGGGGGAAATACGAAGTCACACGCGTCAGTGATCACCGAGTACCGGTAAATCTGCAAAAAGCTCTCGTTTACTCGGACAATATTTACTTCGCTCAGGCAGCTCTCACGATCGGGGAAGACAGCTTTTTGCAAAAAGCAAAGGAATTTGGCTTTCACGAATCTATCCCCATCCCGTTTGCATTGGAAAAATCAACGCTCACCAATGGGGAAATGCGGAATGAGATCCAACTGGCAGATTCGGGCTACGGTCAGGGAGAAGTGACGATGACCCCCTTGCATTTGGCACTTGCCTACAGCGCATTTGTAAACGAAGGCAACATGATTTATCCCTCCTTGTTTCAAGGAGAGAAGCATGAGCCGTATTGGAAAACCGGTGTCATGTCAAATGAAAGCGCGCAAATCATTCAAGACGATCTGTTGCAAGTCATGGAAGATCCAAAGGGAACAGGGCGAGGAGCGCGTGTCACGGGGCACAGCATCGCAGGAAAGACGGGCACAGCAGAGCTCAAACAGAAAAAAGGGGAGCTCGGGCAGGAAAATGGCTGGTACGCCGCCTTTAATCTAGATGATCCCAAATTGCTGCTCGTCATGATGGTCGAGGATGTTCGAGGTCGTGGCGGGAGTCATGTGCTCGATTCCAAGGTCAAACGAATTTTTACAAAGGCGCTTCAGTAGAAAAGAATAGGCCGCCTCGAGAGAATTGCTCCACGACGATTTTTCCGATGGCCTGATTCGTCTCCAGCAGCGAGTGCGTTTTGCGCAACGTATATGCCTGAATCGGCGAAAGTCGTTCGCTCAAAGTCGTTTGGATGTCCTCTTGTCAGTTCGAGTGGGGCATCCGACTCGACAATGGAACAGACCAGTTGCGCCAATAATCAGGATGTTTTTGTTTTCATGATCGCGTGGATCCCGGCTGATCCCCAGATGCTCAAACAGTGCTCGCGCTGTCTTTACCCGTTCATTCTGTTCGGGAGTAAAGGCGGCTTTTTCTGTTTTGCTGGAGGGAGGAGTCCGATAGCCGTAAAAACCAGTATAATAGAGAAACATTGAGGATCGGTTGGCAGTGAACGTTTGACATCACATTTAGAAAAGAGGAAGAGGCATGATTACCAGTGATGCATACAGACAGTTGAAGCAGATGATATTTTCCCTCTCTGCGGTTTCCTATGGGACATGCTCCTGCGAGGAGGAGAACTCTATCGCACCGCGTTCGTGCCATCAGATTGGCTTTATCAAAAATCAAAAAGGGAATCTGGATGTGGATGGTACAAGCATGCGAGTCGAGGCAGGGGACGTCGTGTTCATCAAGCCAAATCAAAAGGTCCAGCTGACAGCAGGACGAGAGAAAGAAATCGAGTATTTCCTCATCGGTTTTTCCTATTGGAAGGAAGAGACCGGAACAGGAGGGAGCCGACATTTTTCTATTGGCGGAAGCGAGTTCCCTTTGACTGGAGCATTTCGGGTGCGCAGTCATTCACAGGTCCTTCATTTAATGGAGGAGCTGCAGAAAAGCTATCTGTCAAAAGACGAGGCAGAACAGTTTCGGCAGAGGCTGCTGTTCGAACGGATCCTCTACATCTTGGTCAAAGATATGGCATCGATTGAGAAACGGGAGGATACGCTGGGTAGCATCGAAGAAACGATCCAATATGTGGAGCAGCATTATATGCTGAATCTCACGTTGGAAACAGTAGCCAGCAAAGCAGGTGTGAGCTTGAGCTACTACTCCCGGATGTTCAAAATATTGAAGGGTGTCAGCTTTTCCGATTACATCACGAGCTTGCGGATCAGCCGAGCCAAGGTCCTGCTGCTATTGCCTGCGAGCCGTTTGCGAGAAGTGGCGCAGAGCGTAGGCTACAACGATGAATTTTATTTCAGCAAAATGTTTAAGAAAGTAGCGGGCCTCTCGCCTTCCGAGTACATCAAAGCGCAAATGAGACAAGATAATTCATGAAAGTGAGCATGAAACTGCATGGCAAGGCTGGGGGGCCACTCGATATAATTCTTATTGAAAATGATTTTCAATTTCGATAGAGTTGTATCTAGTTAGGGGGATCATGTCATCATGAGATCAAGAATTTTTTCACTCGGCTTCCTCATGCTTTTTACCTTATCAGGACTGCTGGCCGGTTGCGGTACATCGGCTCAAAATGCGGCACCAGCAACATCTGCACCTGCTTCCACTACGGCGACGCCTGCGGCAGAGCCAGCAAAGGACGAGAAACGAATAGTGAAGCACGAGATGGGCGAGACGGAAATCGTCGGAACGCCACAGCGCATTGTCGTGATGGATTTTTCCTTCGCGGATGCATTGGCAACATTCGGCATTCAGCCAGTAGGGATGGCGGATGACAATGATGCCAATTTAATCGTGCCTGAAGTAAAAGAAAAGATCGGTACATACACGTCTGTGGGTTCTCGCTACGAGCCCAATATCGAACTGCTCAGCTCGTTGAACCCGGATCTCATCATTGCTGACCTGAACAAACACAAAGCTGTGTACGACAAGCTCAAGCAAATCGCGCCTACGATCGTGTTAAACGACCATCAAGCCAACTATGAGCAAATGCTGAAAAACTATACGGTGATCGCAGATGCTGTGAACAAGACGGAGGAAGGCAAGAAACGTCTGGATGAGCACAATGCCAAGCTGGCAGAAGTCAAAGCGAAGCTTCCACAAGGGGATGCACAGCTGAAGGTATTGCCAGCGGTAGTTAATCCGACTGGGTTCTTTGCTCACTCGAACGCTTCTTATGCTGGTTCCCTCATGGAATACCTCGGCATGCACGATGCGGCAAAGAGTAAAGAAGCCTATCCGAAAACCAATCTGGAGCAGCTCGTGGCTCTGAATCCGGATGTCATGTTCCTGATGAAGACAGAGGACAAGACCATCGTGGATGAATGGAAAGCCAATCCGCTCTGGAACCAGATCAATGCGGTGAAAAACGGAAAAGTATTTGAAGTGTCCCGAAACAAATGGGCGCTGTCGCGTGGTCTTATTGGGTCGGAATTAAGTGCGCAAGAGGCGATCACGCTTCTGGCGGGGAAATAATCACAAGCGAACGGGATGGGTGCCAGATCGAGCACCGATCCCGTCATTTTTGCAACGAGCAGGAATCGACCAGATGGGAGCCGCAAAAGCCGGAATTCTGGCAGTCTTCGGAATCATCCTGCTTATCGTGGGGGTTGCCGGAAGTATATCGGTAGGGTGGACCGATATGGGGTTGGTGAGTGCTGTGACGTCATTATTCGATGCATCCGGTTCTCAGGAGCACCTCATCGTCACAACGCTTCGCTTGCCAAGAGCTCTGCTGGCTGTGATCATTGGAGCTAGTTTGGCAGTTGCTGGAGCCATCATGCAGGCCATGACAGGCAATCCGCTCGCGTCTCCGCAAACTTTTGGGGTGAATGCCGGCGCTTCTTTGGCTGTGGTTGCGGCGCTCGTTTTGCTGCCCAATCTTCCACTGCCGTATTTCGCGCTACTGGCGTTTGCGGGTGCCGTCTTCGGCGGGTTTGTTGTTTTTTCCATGGGATCGGCGGGAGGTATGACACCTGTCAAGCTGGCATTAGCAGGAACAGCGGTCCATTTGTTTCTTTCCTTGATGACAGAAGCGTTTATCCTGTTTCATCAACATTCCACGGACCAGGTCCTGTTCTGGTTAGCAGGTTCGCTCGACGGTTCGGATTGGACAGACATCCAGCGCGTGTTTCCTTGGGCGATCACAGGTCTTTTGCTTTCCTTCTTTATGGCGCGTTCGATCAGCGTCATGAAAATGGGAGAAGATGTCGCCAGAAACCTGGGGCAGGATGTTACGCGAGTGAGAATCATTTGTGGAATTATCGTCATCATCCTTGCAGGCTCGGGAGTGGCGGTAGCAGGACCGATAGGATTTGTCGGTCTGATGGTTCCGCATCTGGTCCGCTTCGCCGTGGGGACGCAGACCCGGATGTACCTTCCTTTGACGGCATTGACGGGGGCGCTGCTACTCGTGCTCGCTGATATTTTGTGTCGCTTCATCGCTTATCCGTATGAGTCTCCCGTAGGCATCGTGACTGCTCTATTAGGTGCTCCTTTTTTTCTCTACCTGGTCAGTAAAGAAAGGAGAGCCGTATGACTTCCAAACGATTTATGGTACCGATCTTGCTCGTGTTGCTAATTCTCGCTGCCATCATCAGCATTGGTACGGGGGCGGTATTTATATCGCCACGTGAGGTAGTGGAAGCATTGCTTGGGACAGGCACGAAAAACCATGCTTTTATCATCGGTCAGTACCGTTTGCCCCGTGTCGCGTTAGGGATTCTGGCGGGGGCTGGACTCGCTGTATCTGGTGTGATTCTGCAGGGGATGATTCGCAATCCGCTGGCCTCCCCTGATGTGATCGGCATTACGAAAGGGGCAGGATTGGCTGCTGCCATCGTCATTTTCCTGTTTCCCAAATCGCCCCCGTTTCTGTTGCCGCTGGCTGCTTTTGGAGGAGCGGCCGTGGTCGCATTTGTTCTCTATCTCTACACCCGACGCCGTAGTGTACAGCCTTCTACGCTGGCACTGGTTGGGATCGCTATCGGAGTAATTTGTCAGGCAGGCATCCAATATTTAATGGTGAAAAATCCGGGGGATGTGAATGCAGCTCTCCTGTGGATGGCAGGTAGCCTGTGGGGAAGAGGCTGGGAGCATGTCATGGCGGTGTCGCCTTGGTTGGTCGTTTTCCTGCCGCTGACATTCCTCCTGTCTCGGAAGCTGGATGTGCTGTCACTGGGCGATGACGTGGCCGAAGGGCTGGGGGAGAATGTAGACCGCCTGCGTGTTCTGCTCTTGATTACTTCTGTCGCACTCGCAGGGGCGTGTGTAGCAGCGGTCGGATCAATCGGCTTCGTCGGATTGCTCTCTCCGCATATCGCACGGAGGTTGGTAGGAGGCCAGCATAGCTTGCTGACACCTGTCGCGGCTTTCATCGGCGCCCTCTTAATCGTA
>JARDZO010000403.1 GCA_029240815.1 Brevibacillus sp. | reverse complement strand
GTCAGACCCTTCCTCATAACGAGAGAACTTTTTATGAAAATGCACGATATCATCCATCTCAGCCAGCAGTACCTGCCGTAATGTCATTCGGCTGACCGATTTATGACTCCGGACAGGATCTGGCTCTCCCCCGTTTTCCGTACGACAAATGGAAAGCAATTCTTCCATCTTCTCGGTATAAAAACCAAATCGTTTTGCCGCTTGGCCACAAGTCGATAGAAACGCGTCATATAAATGTGGGGGTAAACATCTATGCAAGGCACGACTTCCTTTTGGATTAATATGAATCCGGTAACCTTGCAACCGGTCAGTAGACGTACGATCCCGCTCGTACACCGCTACGCTGACTCCTGCTTTTTTCAGTCCCTGCGCAAGACATAGACCTCCGATCCCTCCCCCAATGATGATTACATGAAAAGGCGCTTCAGGCATGATAATCCTCCTTTTATGTGATAAGATTTTCGTAACGAAACACTCTTTCTCGGTGATTTTCTCAGTTATTGATTATCTTAGAAACTAAGATATATAAATATACGCGGGGGTATGCCTAAATGCCAAGTCGGAAAGAAATATTGACCTCCTTATTGAATGAAATGCGCCGGCTCAGTACAGCGACAGTGCTGATGCATCAAAGCATCGCGGATCAACTGGGACTGAATTCAACCGACCATAAATGCCTCGATGTCATTTTGAGCAGGGAGCCCATGACAGCAGGTCAGCTTGCAGAATTGACCAATCTTACGACCGGAGCTGTAACCGGCGTGATCGATCGATTGGAGAAAGCCGGTTACGTTCAAAGGGCGCTCGATCCAAAAGACCGGCGGCGCATCTATATCCAGCCGATTCACGAGAAGGCTTACGCGGATATCGCACCGTTGTTTATTCCCATCTCGGAAGCAACCATCAAGATGTGTTCCCGTTACAGTGAACAGGAGCTGATGACCATATTGGACTTTATCGCCCGTGCTGTTGATTTGTCCGAAGCAGAGACAGCTCGCTTCCGTAGCGGGTTAAAAAAAGCCTGAGTCACTTGAAGCCATTATTCGACCATGCCCGGATTTGTGAAATTTCAGCTTTTGTATCTTTGATAATCCGGGGGTTGTCGACCTTTTCAGCGCTGCTTGTGTTCTTTTACCTGAGAGCTGTCGTCTTTGCGGAAGTCTCCAGCGTATTCGACCAAATCAATTTCACAGCCGGGTCCGATCACTACGTTGTTTCCGCGCACGACCTTTGCCCGCGTGTATTCCAAATAGATTTCGTCCCCTTCGATGGAATCCACGGACAGTGTGCTGTTGAAAATGTGCTTCAGAAGCTTGTTTAGCTTGCCGCTTCCCGCTTTGCGGACCTCGATGCGCTCTCCTCCGATCTCTCTTGCCTCGCAGCTGCCATGAAGAAGGATCTCGATTTGTCCCGCATTTAAAAGCCCGCCGATGGAGAATACGCCATCTGCCTTGAACTCCTCTGCTTCACAGTCACCGGTTACCTTCAGAAAACCGCGCAGCTTCACTTCCTCGCTCACCATGCTGCCATGTACCTTTGCACTGCCGTCCACCCTCAGCTTGGAGACATCCACGTCGCCATTCACATCCGCCTGACCGTAGATCTCCATGGTCTCTATTCCCACTTTACCGCTTACGGATGCGTTCCCTTCCACTTTTGCGTATGTTGCCTGCACATCTCCTGAAATGGTGACATGTCCGGCACAATACAGATCTGCACATTCCACATTGCCTTGGATTTTTCCAAAGCCGTGCACACTTACTTCGTTATACACGCCTCCGGATGCATTGACCGAACCGTGGATGATCAGATCTGGTCTATTTTCCTGTTTCATCGCAGTTAGCCTCCCTAGGTTACATGAGTTTTGCTTTCAGTTCTTCTATGCTGCTCGCCATATTAATCCTGGTAACCATTTTTACACCGCTATCGAAGTACCATTCCGCGGGGCTAGACACCAGTGCAAAAGCAGAAATGCCCATTTTGCGAACAAAAATGAGTTCACACGACTTCCCTTGAAATTTAGGGTAATGATTCTCCAGCACTTGCAGCAGGCCTTGACCTTCATCACGGCTCATTTCTCCCTTCACCAGCAAACGCTCCAAAATATAGGCGTACAGGATTTTCTGAAAAGGGTATGACTCCGCGGTGCCGTAATGCTGGATAAACAATTCGAAGGACACCTTTGAAACAATGTTCCGTTTCAAAAGTTCTTCCGGTTTCAGCATGGAGCCAGCCAGACTCGGAGAAAACATGTCAGCCAGCTCATCCAGCGACAAGCCTTCTTTCATGTTGATGATCTTGTCGATCCGGGCGATGATTTTTTCTTTAGGAAAGAAAGTCTCTTGACCCGTATACGTGGAACGGCGGATGAACCAATCCTCAGGAATCAGATTTTTCCGTTTCCATCTGTACAGCTGCCCGTATGAGATCCCAGTCAGCTCCAGCAGTTCCTTTTTCGAGATTAAATCCTGATCCATGTGACGAAGCACCTCCACTATCAATGTAACATAACACTGTTACGCTATCAATCCCATTTTCAAGCATGAAAAAAGGACTCACCAGCTCAGTCCTTTTTTTCAATGTCTTATTCAAATTCCGCTTGGATCAACCGCTTCAGGTCTGTAGGCATCGGCGCTTCGCAATAGATCTTTTCATTCAAAAGCGGATGTTGGAAGGCAAGTGACGAAGCATGCAGGGCCTGTCTGCGTAACAACCCCCTCGCTCCCCCGTACATGGTATCGCCTGCGAGTGGAAAACCCATATGCTCGAAATGCACCCGAATCTGGTGAGTACGACCTGTTTCCAGCCAGACACGTACCATCGTCATATACGAGGAGCACTGAATCACTTCGTAATGCGTAATGGCCGTGTCTCCTCCCGCCATGACCCTTCGCTTTGTCGGATGCTTCGGATCTCGACCGATTGGTGCCTCAATCGTGCCTCGCTTATCTGCTATCACTCCGCTGACGACTGCTAAATATTCGCGGTGAATGCCGCCTTCCCGGAGCAGACGATCGGCAAGCTGGTGACCATAGCTGCTTTTTGCGATCAGGATCGCTCCCGATGTGTCTTTGTCTAAACGATGCACCGGGTGGATACTCACAGGCTCCCCGCGCTGCGCAAAGAGATGACTCAATACGTGGACGAGCGTTCCCTCCTGCTCCTCTTTGATCGGGTGCACCATCATGCCTGCTGGTTTATTGGCAATCAGCAAGTGATCATCTTCATAAAGCAATTCGATCGATACAGCAGGTACCTGCTGCGCGGCACGCTCATGTTCGTTTACTAAAGGAGTTTTTGTCGGAACGATCTCTCGAGACGCATCATGCTGCGGCTGTCGCTCCAGTACCCGGATGGCGACTTGATCACCTGCTTTAACCTGACGCTGTAAAAAAGGCTGCTTTCGGTTGAGCTGGATGCCCTTGCTTCTCGTCAACCGCTGCATCATACGCCCCGATACGTTCAGTCTTTGTCGAACGATCTGTTCCACATTCAATCCCGCGTCCTCTTCTGTGACGATGTATTCCATCCAGTCTTTGCGGCTCACGTCTAATCCCTCTGTTCCATGCTTTTTCCCTATTGTAGCAAAAAAGGCTGGTGGACATGCTACTTTGCTATTTCCTTTCTGTCTAGCCGATTACCGATAGATCCATACGTCTTGTATATCCTGATCAAAGTCGGCTACTGCAGCCCGCTGCCCCATCTCCAGCATTTGGGTCACGTATCCTTCGTCTGCAAGAAATTCGCAGCCGAGCATGCGGCCCGCAAAAAAGGTGTGCAAGCGTTGTTTCCATCCCAGTCGAATCATCGTTCGCTCCCCCTAACTAATTTAATAAACTTATTTTTATAATAAGTATATGTTGGGGTCTGGTAATTTGTAAACATTTTTGTTTAGAAACTAACAAAAATACAATTCTCTAAAAATAAGTAAAACCTAGGAAATACGCCCACTTCTTTTTTCCACCTGATCTG
>JARDZO010000135.1 GCA_029240815.1 Brevibacillus sp. | reverse complement strand
ACAGCAGATGCCTTACTCCATGCATTGCACGAAGGAGGAGTATCCTATCTCTTTTCCAACTTTGGCAGTGACCATCCGACGATCATCGAAGGACTGGCCAAAGCGAATGCAGAACATCGTCCTCTTCCGAAGGTCGTGATATGCCCGCATGAGCATGTCGCGCTTTGTGCGGCCCATGGGTATGCACAAGTCACCGGAAAGGCACAGGGGGTGTTTGTGCATTGTGATGTCGGGACGCAAAATTTGGGTGGAGCTGTCCATAATGCGGCGCGTGCGCGTGTCCCGGTCTTTATCTTTGCGGGAGAAACACCCTACACAATAGAAGAAATGCGGGGAGCACGTAAATCTCCTGCCAACTTTTTGCAGGATACGTATGATCAGCATGGAGTGGTTCGGCCGTACGTCAAATGGGATTACAGCATTCGCACGGGTTCCAATATCAATCAGGTCGTCCACAGGGCTTTGCAACTGGCTCACAGTGAACCGAGAGGGCCTGTCTATCTCACGGGAGCGCGAGAGATTTTGGAGGAAACCGTGACTCCAGGTACGACTCAAAAAGGCTGGTCTCCATTAGAGTCAACCGCCTTGCCACAAGCAGGAGTCAAAGAACTGGTATCTGCTCTTCTGGAAGCAGTCAATCCCTTAGTCATCACTTCGTACGCTGGTCGCAATCCCCACACGGTACAAGAGCTCGTCCAGTTGTGTGAGAGTTTGGCGATACCGGTCATTGAGCACTACAGCTCGTACATGAATTTTCCTGCTGATCACCCGTTGCATCTAGGCTATTCGGTTGAGGAATACGTTTCCGATGCAGATGTGATTCTCGTACTGGATTCAGACGTTCCATGGGTTCCCTCGATCAAAAAACCCCGAGTGGACGGGAAAGTCTATTATATTGATGTCGACCCGTTAAAGGAAAAGCTGCCTCTTTGGTCAATGCCTTCAGAGCGCTATTTCAAAGCGGAAGTCTATGAAGCCCTGATGCAAATCAATCAGTATCTAGCCCCGTTGCCCATTGACGTAGATAAAATACGAGATCGTGCAGAGAGAATGGGTGCCATACACGATCGACAGCGTGAGTCATGGGAACAAAAAGAGAAAGCGCCCACTGATCAGCGGATTACACCAGAGTGGCTGACTGCCTGTCTACGGGAGATCATCGATGATGAGACACTGGTGTTAAATGAAACGATCACCAACGCGAAGGCAGTCAATCAGCATTTGCCCAGACAAAAGCCAGGAACGTTTTTTGGCAGCGGCGGAACTTCTTTAGGCTGGAATGGTGGCGCAGCCATAGGAGCAAAGCTAGCGTCTCCGGACAAGACTGTGCTTAATCTGACTGGCGATGGCAGCTATTTTTTCAGCATTCCTTCTTCGGTTCATTGGGTATCGCGAAAATACGACGCTCCCTTTCTCACCGTCATCTACAACAACCAAGGGTGGAAAGCAACCAAACATAACGTGGACCGATTGTATCCGGGTGGCTATGCCAAAGAGTCAGACAGCTACTGGGTGAATTTTGATCAGCCCGCCGATTTTGCCAAAATAGCGGAAGCCGCAGGAGGTGCCTATGCGGAGCGCGTAGCAGATCCTCTCGAAGTAAAAGCTGCTTTGCGACGAGGGATGGAAGCAGTGCAAGCGGGGAGATCTGCTGTTATTGATGTGATCATTGCGGGAATATCCAAACAAACGGACTGAATCCAAAAATCAAATATTCGAGAGGACGTGTCTTGCCAGAGGAGACGTCCTTTTCGTGTTACAATTTGACAGTATGTACATGAAGGTGTATATTTTTCGATAATAGTGAATATTTAAACTTTAACCATTTTGGAGTTGTAGCTTTTGAAAAATCAAACAGAAGCAACCTATCAGTTTGTGAAACAAAAGATTTTGGATGGGACATTCAAGCCCATGCAGAAGTTGATCGAGACCCAGCTGGCAGAAAGCGTAGGGGTCAACCGCAACACGGTCAAAAAGGCACTGATGAAATTGCAGCAAGATCATCTTGTCGTCATCGAGGATAATAGAGGGGCAACGGTCAAGTCTTTCACCTTGGAAGAAGTCATCGCGCATCTGGAAATCATAGAAGTGCTAGATGGGTTAATTGCGAAGAGTGCCGCCCAAAACATACAAGAAGCGCAGTTGCTAGAATTGGCAGACATCATCCAGAGCATGCAGACCTGCATCGAACAGAATCAGATTGAAGAGCTCGTTCTTTTGACCAATCGCTTTTATGACGTGATTTACGAGTCGGCAAAGAATCAAACAGCTGTGGCGATGGTCCATGCGGTACGTACACCGTTGTGGCGCTATCACTTCCGTACGTTGCTTCTTCCGGGTCGAAAAGACGAGTCTGTGAAAGAAATGCAGAATATCTTTGTCGCACTTCAAGCGCGCCAACCAGACCAAGCGGAGAAAGCGATCCGTACGGAAATGAGCCATATCCGGTCAATCATCGAGAAAAACTATACGTTATTGTTTTAATTGAATAGGCGAGTTGAGAGAGTAGCGGACATGCTTCGCTACTTTTTTTGTTTATTTTAGAAAATTAAAAATATTATTTTCCCTATGTTGACAGTGGAAAGTTTTGCAAGTTATAATCTCACCAAAGATGTTATACAATCATGAACAACAAAAATGTATTACAATGTTGAGCTCGTTTTGAACACCGCAGTAGAAGGAGGGGATCGCGAGTAAGAGACTGAATATTGGGACGTTACTGGTTCGTTTTTACACTTGCTGTGCTGGTTTCCATAAAAGACTCGGAGGGATTCCCATGGAGAAAACCAATGTGTTCGTCACCCAACGCACGTTTACCACAGTTCAGGAAGAACGTCAGTATCGCAAGGAAGTTTTGACAGCCGGGTTTCGTATTTTTGGACGTTTTGGTTTCAGTAATGGCAATGCTGGTCACATCAGTGCTCGTGACCCTCAATACAAAGATTGCTTTTGGGTCAATCCACTCGGTGTTCATTTTAGCGACATAACGGTTTCGGACCTTGTTCTCGTCAATAACAAGAATGAGATTGTCGAAGGGAAGCATGATCGGATCAATATTGCCGCGTTTGCGATCCACAATGAGGTGCATGAGGCACGCCCTGACGTAGTGGCAGCGGCTCACTCTCATAGCCGATACGGAATGGCTTGGTCTACGCTCGGAAAATTGCTTCAACCCTCTACGCAAAATGATTGTGCGTTCTACGAAGATCATGCATTGTTCAATGATTTTCGGGGAGTCGTGAAAGACAATTCCGAAGGGAAGCGCATTGCCGAAGCGTTAGGAGAGAAAAAGGCGATCATTTTGAAAAATCACGGCATCATGACAGTGGGTCAGAGCGTCGAGTCAGCAGTGTGGTGGTTCATTCAGATGGAAGAAGCTTGCCAAATTCAGATGTTGGCCGCAGCAGCGGGGACGATTCAGCCCATCCCGCATGATCAAGCGGAAATTACCCGAAATCAGATTGGACGGGAAGCTGTTGGACATAACAGCTTTTATACGATCTGGAATCGCCTCTCAAAGCTGGAACCCGCACTCGATTAACTACGAGGAAAGAAAAGGAGGAATCTGGTGATGTCTCAAGAGTTGTGGCGTACTAGCGTGGGAAAATTGAGTCCGTACGTTCCAGGTAAGCCGATAGAAGAAGTAAAAGAAGAGCTAGGTTTAGACAGCATCATCCGCTTGGCTTCGAACGAAAATCCATTCGGAACTTCGCCGAAAGCTGCGAAGGCTATGCATCTAGCCATTGAAGAAAGTCAGCTCTATCCAGAGGGATCGTGCAAAGACCTGCGAGTCCGACTGGCACAAGTACACGGAATCGATCCAGATCAGATCGTGGTAGCAAATGGCGCCGATCATGTCATCAAGCTGATTGGGGCCGCTTACATCAATCAAGGTGATGAAGTGATTTACTGCACACCGACTTTTCCTACGTATCGTGCGGCCGTCCTCTTGCTGGAAGGTGTACCGGTAGAGATACCGACCAGAGAGCATACGTACGATCTGGATGCGATACTGACTGCCATTACGGACAAGACAAAGATGATCTTCATCTGCAATCCCAACAACCCCACAGGGACCATCCTGAAAGAGGAGCAATTGCAATCCTTTCTGACGCGAGTTCCCAAGCATGTCATCGTAGTACTAGACGAAGCCTACATAGAATTTGTCCAACATTCCTCCTACAAAAACGGACTCGATTATGTAAAGGAAAATGTACCACTGATTACGATACGCACCTTTTCCAAGCTGTACGGGCTTGCAGGTCTGCGGATCGGCTACGCAATCGGACCAAAAGCGTATATGCAGCCCGTAGGCGCGGTGCGAGAGCACTTTGCTGTCAATCGGATCGCGGTGGCGGGAGCAATGGCTGCGCTGGATGATCATGAGTTCGTGAGTCATACCTTACAGCAAAACCAAGAGCAAATGCAGGAAATGACGAAAGCCTTGCAAGCTCTTGGCTATGAAGTAACTCCTTCCCACGCCAACTTTTTATTTATCGATATGAAGCAGGATACTGCGCCCATCTATCAAGCGCTGATGCATAAAGGGATCCTGATTCGCCCGTGTGGTTCTTGGAAGCTACCTACGTACGCGCGGATCACGATTGGTACCAATCAGCAAAACCAAGTCCTGATGGCTGCACTTGCTGAAATTAGTCTGAAACTTCAGGAAAGTCAAGGGTGATTCGATGAAAAACCGCTGTCATGTGCTGATCCGAACAGGACGAATTCCTACTGGTCCAACCATCCCGGAGCGATATTTGAGCCAAGTCCGTGAGCTTGCCGATCACGTTTCGTACTCACTTTTGAATGAGGAAGTCCCGTCAGAGGTTCTCGAGGATGTAGACGTTATCTTTGGCAATGGCACACTCGATGATTTTACGTACCTCCAGCATGCCAAAAAGCTCAAATGGGTCCATTCGTTTAGCGTCGGTGTCGACAACCTGCTCACAGACGAGATTCGTAAAAGTCCCGTGATCATTACCAATTCCCGCGGGTGCAACTCTGCGGCCATTGCCGAGTATACGATCGCAGCGATCTTTTCCTGGAGTAAAGGATTTCATCATTTCGCCAAGCAGCAGGAGCAAAAAGTGTGGAAGCGTGTTCCAGCGATGGAGGTGTTCGGCAGCACGCTCGGTATTGTCGGCTACGGAGCGATTGGCAAAGAAATCGCGCAACGGGCAAAAGCATTGGGGATGAATGTCGTCGCATGCCGCAGAAGCACAACAATCGACCCTGCTGAGCCTGTTGATCGTCTGGTCACTCCGGAGCATTTGGTTGATTTGCTCGCTGAGTCCGACATTGTCGTAAACTGCCTTCCCGCCACACCCGAGAACAAAGGATTTTTCAAAGACGAGACGTTCGCGCTAATGAAGCCGACGGCCCTGTTCATCAACATTGGTAGAGGAGAGACCGTAAGCGAGTACGCCATTCGAAGCGCTTTGATTGAAAAGCGTATTGCCGGCGCTTTCCTAGACGTCTTCTTGCAGGAACCGCTTCCTGCAGATCATCCTTTTTGGGCAATCGAGAATCTATTCATTACTCCCCACAATTCGTTTGCCTCACCGAAAAACATGGATCGAATTTCCACGCTGTTTTGCGACAACCTTCGGCGATTCATTCAGGGCGATCCCTTGGTGAACGTGATTAATAAAGCGAAGGGTTACTAGTAGGCAAGGCACTTTCATGAAAAAAGGGGAGAAGTATCGATGGTGAGACGGACATTTACAGGGAAGGTAGTCAGTTTGGCATTATCTTGCGTGATGGCGACCGGACTCGCGGCTTGTGGCTCGGGCTCCAATCAAGCACAGCCCGCTTCCGAACCGCCGAAAACAGAGGCGACAGCAGGGACTGGTGGAAGCACAGGCGCAAATAAAGAAGCCTGGCAGATAGAGTGGGAGAAAACGGTAGAAGCAGCAAAACAAGAGGGAGAAGTAGTTGTGTTCGGTCTTCCTACCAATCGCGAGGGCGTGATGGAGGAGTTTGAGAAGGCATTTCCGGGGATCAAGGTCAAATATTCGGGGATGAATCCGACCCAGATGACGACCAAGATCCTGGCAGAGCAGCAGCAAAATAAGTTCCTCGTCGACATTACCTTGGAAAACGCGGCGGTACCGTCCGAGAATATTCAGGACGCGATCATTTTGCCTGATGTGAAGGACGAGAAGAACTGGAATTACGGGTATGAAGCCGGATACAAAATGGCGCAGGGAGATTACAAGGGACAATTCGCCTTCTCCGCAATCGCCTACCCGTATGTGTACATCAACAATGATTTGATTCCAGAGGGAGAGATCAAGAGCTTGGAAGATTTGCTGGACCCGAAATGGAGCGGAAAGATCATCGCGGGTGATTTCTCCTACGTTTCCTCCACGATGGAGATGTTAAATGCCATGTCCTTTGCAGTCGGAAAGGACTTCGTGGACAAACTGGTGGATCAGCAAAAGCTGGCGGTCAATCCGGAGAGCCGGCTTGCTACAGAACAATTCGCGACCGGAAAATATCCGATCGGGATCGGCATCAACAACGAAATATTACGAGATTACCGCAACCAAGGGGTCGTAACCAAGGTAACCAAGCTTCAGCCTGAAAAAAGCCCTTATCTGCTATCGTTTACCACTGCGATTGTCAAAAACCCACCTCATCCTAACGCAGCGAAGGTTTTCATGAACTGGTTCCTGAGTAAGGAAGGTCAGACGCACTACGTCAACTACGTAAAAGAGTTCATCAGCCGTCGTTCCGATGCGCCGAGGTCGCCCTATGAAGACATACGCTCTTGGGACAAAATCGACTACCAAAACTCTTCGTTTGAGCCTGCTTCTCTCGAGAACCGCGCTCACATGATCGAACTGGGCAAAAAAGCGCTCAAGAGCCAATAAGGTAAGAAGCTAGGAGGGGATCGACATGCAATCCTTCGTGGAGCTTCGTCAAAGGCTGCATCAAATTCCTGAACCCGGATTTCAGGAGTGGAAGACGCAGGCACTGATCTTGGACTATTTGCAAACGCTTTCTGATGCTGGGGAGCGGTTCGAAGTCCAAACCTGGCGCACAGGTGTCCTCGTCAAAGTAAACGGAACCAATCCGGGTAAAGTCATCGGTTATCGAGCTGATATCGATGGGCTGCCGATCGGGGAAGAAACTGGCTTGCCTTATCGCTCTACGCACCCCGGCTTCATGCATGCTTGCGGTCACGATATGCATACCGCGATCGCCCTTGGGATCCTGACGCACTTCGTGAACCATCCGATGGAGGATGATCTGCTTGTGGTTTTTCAGCCGGCAGAGGAGGGACCTGGCGGAGCGAAGCCGATGCTTACGACCGAGGAATTTGCCAAGTGGCGTCCGGATATGATTTTCGCTCTGCATATCGCACCGGAATATCCGGTAGGGACCATTGCGGTGAGAGCAGGTGCGATGTTTGCGCAATCTTCCGTTTTACGAATCGATCTCCATGGATTGGGTGGACATGGAGCGATGCCGCATCTAGCCAACGACATGATCATGGCGAGTGCGCATCTGATCATGCAGCTCCATTCTGTTGTAGCGAGAAACGTGGATCCCCAAGATGCTGCTGTCATTTCGATTGGCAAGCTGGAAAGCGGAGCACGCTCGAATATTATTGCGGATAAGGCGACACTGACGGGGACGATCCGTACGTTTTCTGATGAGACGATGGAAAAGGTAAATCGTCGAATTCAATCCATTGTTCAGGGGATCGAGACGAGCTTTGATTGCAAGGCGGAGATGGAACTTCGCCCGGGATATTGTTCGGTTCATAACGACGAGGGGCTCACACAAGCATTTATGGAATGGGTATCTAATCAGGAGCTGGCTACCGTCGTTCATAGCGGACGCACAATGGGGGGAGAAGATTTCGGTTTCTTTTTGAGAGAGATACCAGGATTTATGTTTTGGCTCGGGGTAGACACTCCGTATGGTCTTCATCATGCCAGATTGAATCCGAATGAAGCGGCTATCGAGCACGCCATCGAACTGATGGCGAAGTATATCGCGTGGAAATCCCGACAATAGGAAATGAATGAAAGGCAATACGGCGCAGGGATGTTACGAGCGCCTTATTGCCTCCTTTTCGTCCGCTAGCTCGCTTCGACGTGGAGAAAAGTGTATCGAAATGCTCGATGGGTATATCCAAACTTGCAATTGGACTATTACCAATATTTCAACTACTTTTACATTATAGATTCCAAGGTAGGAGTGATAAATCGTGGCACAACAACCCATTATTATTTCTGGCGCTGGTCCCGTCGGGCTGACGATTGCAGAGATTTTGACACAGCAAGGCATACCTGTGATGGTACTGGAAAAAAGCACGCAACCCAGCAAGGAATGGAGAGCTTCTACCTTCCATGCAGGGACACTGGAACTGCTGGAGTCCACGGGCCTTGCAGCCGAGTTGCTAAAGCTCGGGATCGTCGCAGATAAGGTCCAGTATCGTGATCGTAATACCGGCTTATATGCGGAATTTGACTTTGGACTCTTAAAAGACGAAACCAAATACCCGTTTCGACTGCAGCTGCCGCAATCCACGTACGTTCAGTTATTGAATGACCGTCTGCAGAATTCAGAGCTGGCAGAGCTTCGCTACGGAACAGAAGTGACAGGGATGCACCAGGATGAAGACGGAGTGACCGTTACTGTACAAACAGCAGAGGGCATCAAAACATTGCGGACGCCTTATCTGCTCGGTGCGGATGGAGCCAGGAGTACAATCCGCAAGCTGATGGGAATGCCATTTGAGGGCTATACGCTAGAGGAGCGCTTCCTTTTGGTGGGTACCCCCGTACCTTTCAGCAACTACTTGCCAGACATTAGCTACGTAAACTACATTGCTGACCCTCAAGAGTTTCTGTTCATCCTGAAGGTCCCGGAAGCTTGGCGATTGCTGTATCCAATCCCGCCGTCCGTTACCGATGAGGAAGCACTCAGCGATGAGAGAATTCAGGGAAGTCTCCAGCGCGCATTGCAAACGACGGACCGGTTCCCCATTGTGGAACGAATGATTTACCGTGTCCATCAGCGCGTTGCCGATCATTTCTACCAAGGCCGTGCCGTACTGCTGGGAGATGCAGCTCACATCAACAGTCCAATGGGAGGCCTCGGCCTCAATAGCGGGATTCACGATGCGGTAGATTTGGGCAGACGGATGGTTCGAATGATGAATGGACAAACCGATCCGGAAGCAGAGCTCGAATTGTATTCACAAGTACGCCGGAAAGTCGCTATAGATTATGTCAAACAAATCACGGAAAAAAATACGAGCGTGCTCACCGAGAAAGATCCGGAAAAACGAGTCAAAATGCAACAAGAGTATGCCGAAATGGCAAATGATCCTGTACGCGCACGCAGCTGGTTGCTCCGTTCCGGCATGATTGCCAGTGTCAGAGAGCAGGGAATCGGCAATATCCCAGATTCGGTAGCATCTCGAAGTCAGAAGTAACGTGTTAAACAAATGGTAGCCGAGTAAGGGAAGGTGGTCCGCGTGGAAATCATCTATTTGGAGCATGCCAACCAACAACCTTCGACGTTCCACATCCACTCTGATTCGTATGTGATGGCTCTCGGATTCTTTGACGGGGTTCATCTCGGACATCAACGAATCATTCAAACCGCAAAAGCCATAGCGACACAGAAAAAGCTGAAGCTCGCGGTGCTAACGTTCTTTCCACATCCAAAAGAAGTGCTTCAGTCGAAAGCGGCGCCGTTCCCTTACTTATCCTTGCTTCCGGCCAAGCAGGCAGCTTTCGCGGATATGGGCGTAGACATACTGTTTATCGTCGAATTTACTCATGAGTTTTCCCGTCTCACGCCTGACGATTTTGTGGATCAATACATCGTGGGATTACAGGGAAAGCATGTGGTAGCAGGTTTCGACTTCACCTATGGATACAAAGGAGAGGGAAATATGGATCTGCTTCAGAAAGCCAGTGCTGGATTGTTTGCCGTAACCGTTGTCGACAAGTTGGAACACAGCAATCAAAAAATCAGCTCGACTGTGATTCGGAATTTGCTGTCAGCCGGACACGTATCTCTGATACCTGACTTTCTGGGCGATTACTACGAAACCTGGGGAACGATCAAAGCGACTCCGCCCAGAATTCAACTGAGCTACCGCAAAGCAAAGATCATCGTCGCAGCTGGCTACCTGTTACCGAAACAAGGGGTCTATAAAATTCAGGCCAAAATCGAGGAACGCTGGTACGACGGCATTTGCCATTTGAAACGGCAGGAGGGAAACGAGGAGTACGAGCTGGATGTCCAGATGCTAGGCTGTTCGGAAAATGTAAATGGAAAGCATGTAAAAATGAGATGGATTGAATTTTACTTTGACAGAGACAATCGAGTCGGGAATACATCATCCGATCAAGAAGGAGACCGTTATGCGATTCGTTCATTTTCGCAATGAAGGCAATGTTCGACTAGGTGTGGTAGAGGACGAGCAAGTGATTGATTTGAACCGTGCGTTTGTGAGCTATCTTGAATCTATGGGGAAACTGCGCGCGAAGCAGATCGCAGAAGCCTATATTCCATCTGATATGGTGGGTTTTTTACAAGGGGGTTCGGAGAGCTTGGCACTCGCGAAGGAAGCGGTGGCATTCGCGAAAAACGAAGGCCGTCCCTCTGATAAGCGATTGGCTTACCCGCTTTCTGACGTCAAGCTGGAAGCGCCTGTTCTCCAACCAGGAAAAATGATCTGCGTGGGGCACAACTACCGCGAGCATATTCTGGAAATGAAACGAGAGATTCCCGAGTTTCCCGTCGTCTTCGCCAAATTCAGCAATACGATTATAGGTCCGCAGGATGACATTCCTTTTTACCCGATTTCCGAGCAATTGGACTATGAAGCGGAATTTGCGTTTGTCATCGGGAAGCGTGCACGAAATGTATCGCAAGAGGATGCGTTGGGGTATGTCGCAGGCTATACGATCGTCAATGACGTGACGTATCGGGATATTCAACGAAGAACCATTCAATGGCTGCAAGGAAAAACGGTTGAAGGAACTGCTCCTATGGGGCCGTGGCTGGTCAGCTCGGATGAAATCACGGATCCTGCTGGCTTGGAAGTTGTCTTGACTGTAAACGGGGAAGAGCGCCAACGTTCGAATACAACAAATCTCGTATTCTCCGTTCCGTTTTTAGTAGAATACCTCTCCGGGTTGATGACGCTGGAGCCCGGTGACGTGATTTGCACAGGTACTCCTGGGGGTGTCGGTGACGCCATGAAGCCCACCACTTATCTAAAGGATGGAGATGTGGTGAAAATAGAGATCACCAGCATCGGCGTATTAGAAAACAAAGTGAAAAAAGTTTAGGATGGTGAACGAGATGAATACGATTCTTACCTCCTATCAGGAGCAGATCGATTCCAAACTGGATGAAATGATAGCGCTTGCGTCTGATCTGTCCCCGGACACCGTCCACTGGAAGCCATCCGAGGATGCGTGGTCGGTCCAGGAAGTGCTGAGCCACGTCGAAGAGGCTATCCCCTATTGGCTGGAAGAAATCCAGAATGTCGTAAACGGCAGCAGCACAGAATGGGGACGAACGATGCAGGATTCCAAACGGCTAGCAGCAGTTACGCGAGCAAAGGATCTCTCCACTTCAGTTCTCCTGGAAAAAGTCGCTCAAATCAAAGGATCTGCTCAACAGCTGCTGCAATCTATTACGGCAGATGACCTTCAAATCGAAGCACCGTCGAAAAACCCGAAGTTTGGTACGAAGCCTTTGACGTTCATCATGGATCACTTTGTCGTGGAGCATATGGAGACTCATAACAAACAGATTCAACGGATATTGAACCAAAGAGGCTAGTACGTTCTTCCAATAGAAAGGAGTGCGAAAAGATGGCAGAGCATAACGACTTTTTTCAAAGCAAAGAAGTGCAAGACTTTAACCGAGTACTGGAGCAGCATCATCTAGGGCCACTATGGAATGCGATTCCTGTATTGATGACCAAAGAGCCCAAGCCTGATGCGATCCCCTATCTATGGAAATGGGAGACGCTGCAAAAAATATTAATGGAAGCAAAGGAAATTTTTACGCCCGATCGCGGAGGAGAACGACGTGCGATTTACCTGCAAAATCCTGGATTAACAAATCGCCAGCCATGGGGGTGGGGATCAACCACTCAGACGATGTACGCAGCCGTACAACTGATCTTGCCGGGTGAAACAGCTCCTTCCCATCGTCATACGCAGAGTGCGCTTCGCTTTATCATGGAAGGAAAGGGCGCATACTCGATCGTACAGGGTGAACGTATTTTCATGGAAGAAGGAGACTTCATGACGACTCCTAAGGGTCTGTGGCACGGTCATGGTCATGCAGGAGAAGGCCCGATGGTCTGGATGGATTGTCTCGATATCCCATCTATATATGCGATTGGCGGTTCTTTCTTTGAAAACTATCCGGATAGAATCGAGCAACCGTCCCTTCCAGATGATTATTCGTCCAAGCGCTATGCGGGTGGGATGGTGCGCCCGATATCCGATCGCGTCCCCAAAACCGCACCACTCGGTTCCTTTAAATGGCAACAAACGAAGCGTTCCCTAGATAGCTTGCGTCAATTTGAGCCCGATCCTTTTGACGGCTACGCAGTGGAATATATCAATCCATCTACAGGTAAAACGGCGAATCCGACGATTGCTGCCTGGATGCAACTGCTCCCTGCGGGCTTCCAGTCCCAAGCCCATCGCCACACCAGCTCCACCATCTATCACATTCATAAAGGCGCAGGCTATTCCGTCATCGATGGCGTGCAGTTCCACTGGTCAAAAGGTGACTATCTGGTCATTCCGAACTGGGCGTGGCATGAGCATGTCGTCACATCCTCTGAGGATGCGTACCTGTTCTCGGTTAGTGATATGCCGATCATGGAGAAATTCGAAGTGCAGCGAGAGGAAGTTTACGAGTATAATCAAGGTCATCAGGAGATAAAGTCAGAATTTTCATTCGCTATCCATCAGCGATAGCTTGGCGAGGGGAGAGAGACATGTCAACCTATCAGATCGAATTATTCATCAACCAGGAAGATGTTTCGACGGACAAGTACACAGAGGTCCGCGATCCAGGGAGATTGACGGAGGTAGTAGGGACGGTAGCACAGGGAAATGCAGAGATCGTGAACAGGGCGGTTCAAGCGGCTCATCAGGCGTTTTTGTCCTGGCGCAACGTCAGTCTGGATGAACGTTCTGCCCTTTTGCTACAGGCTGCTGATGTCTTGCAGCAGGAAGCGGCAGTGCTCGCACCGCTGCTCACGAGAGAATCTGGAATGATCTTGTCCAACTATCGGATGGAAATTCCGGCTGCTGCCGACGCGATCCGGACGACGGTAGAGCTCGCGGAAGCCTTCTTCCGGCAAGAGCAAACGCGCGATTCTCAGACCTTTGTCAGCGTGGAAAAAAAACCTTTGGGTGTCGTGGCAGCACTTACACCATGGAACGTACCGATGACGATCACGATGAACAAGCTGGCGCCTATTCTGGTTACAGGAAATACGATCGTGATCAAGCCTTCTCCGTACTCATGCCTCGCAGTCACGCTCGCTCTGAAGAAAATGGCTTCTTTGTTCCCGCCAGGTGTGATTAATATCGTCCACGGTGAGGCGGATGTAGGCGTAGCGTTGACGACTCATCCACTCGTTCGCAAAATAACGTTGACCGGCGGAGGTAAAACGGCAACAGCCGTCATGAAGTCAGCGGCAGATTCGCTCAAACGCGTGCATTTTGAGTTGGGTGGAAATGACCCTGCGATCTTACTGGACGATGTCCAGCTGGAAAAGGTAATCCCACAGATTGCCCAAGGGTGCTTTGTGCGCTCCGGTCAGGTGTGCGTTGCCACAAAAAGAGTGTACATTCCAAGAAAATTGTATCAAGATGCCAGCGATCTGTTCGTGCAAACCGTGCAAGAGTTCAAGATCGGGCACGGATTAAACGAAGATGTGACATTTGGTCCCGTGAACAACCGAGGCCAGTATCAGTTTGTAAAAGATTTGATTGCGAGAGCGAAGGAAAGCAATGCCACTGTGCTCGAATTGGGTACAAAATTGGAGCCTGACAACTGGGAAAATGGCTACTACCTTCACCCTACCGTCGTGCTTCATGCAGATCCTGGGCAGGAAGTTGTTGTCACGGAACAATTCGGTCCTGTCATTCCGCTGGTTGCCTACGATACGGAAGAGGAAGTGATCCAGCTCGCCAACGATACCGAATACGGTTTGGGCTCTTCTGTATGGACTTCCGATGAAGAACGAGGTCTACGTGTAGCTCGACAAGTAGAAGCGGGGATGACGGGGATTAATGGCCGCGTGCATTCTTCGCTGGGACAAAAATACGTTCCTTTTGGTGGCATCAAGCAGAGCGGGATGGGCTGGGAGAAAGCAGGAGCAGGGCTCATGGAGTTTGTCAATTTCCACGGGATTACCCTGCATTCAAAATGATTGATGATTTCCTTTATATGGTAGACCCGGTACCAGTTGGTGCGGGGTCTTCGCCTATTTTCACAAATGAATGGGGCCGTTCATTTCCAATGTTGACAATGGGAAAAAAGATACTTTATAAATAAAGAGACTATTTGGAAAAATAAAAAACTTTCAAGTCGTTTGCTGAAAGGATGAAAAGG
>JARDZO010000134.1 GCA_029240815.1 Brevibacillus sp. | reverse complement strand
AGCCTTTCGCTGTCAGCCGAACCACCCGATTGATGATCCACACGGGATTCTCGCTTCTATCAAGGAAGGGCTCTCATACGGTTCAGGGGACGCTGTCATCGGGATCAACCCCAACAACGACTCGGTCGAGAGTGTTACCAAGCTGCTCAAGATGACCCACGACTTTATGCAAAAGTGGCAAATTCCTACGCAAAACTGTGTACTTGCTCACATCACGACGCAGATGCAGGCTTTGCGGGGCGGTGCCCCCATCTCCCTGATGTTCCAGAGTCTGGCTGGTTCAGAGCGTGCGAATGAGGCGTTTGGCGTTTCCAAAGACCTATTGGACGAAGCGATGGAACTTATGCTGCGAAAAGGGACAGCGGCTGGTCCGAACGTGATGTACTTCGAAACCGGCCAAGGCTCGGAAGTATCACTGGACTCTCATGAAAGCGTCGACATGCAGACTTTAGAGGCGAGAACGTACGGATTTTGCAGACATTGGAAGCCATTTATGGTGAATAACGTCTCTGGATTTATCGGGCCGGAGACTTTGTTCGATGGCAGGCAAATGATTCGAGCGGATCTGGAAGATTTGTTTATGGGGAAAATGCACGGATTGCCGATGGGAATCGCTCCGACATACACCAATCACATGCACGCAGACCAGAATGATCAGGAGATCGCAGGCATGCTGACGACACTCGCTGGCGCCAACTTTTACATGGGTGTCCCTGGCGGTGATGATGTCATGCTCAGCTATCAGGACACGAGTTATCATGACGACGCCAGCTATCGTGAGCTGTTGGGACTGAGGCCATTGCGCGAGTTTGAAAAATGGCTGGAAAAGATGGGGATCATGGAGAATGGCCGATTGACAGAGCAGGCAGGAGATTTATCCATTTTTGACTAGATCACGGGAGGGTGTAGAGGATGAAACCAATCGATGTAGATAATCTGGTCCAACGTGTCTGGGATGAGGTCATGAAAAAAAGACAGGAAGTCATTCATTTTCCGGAACAAAAGCAGCCTGGTGTAGAACGTCCCAAAAACCTGGAAGCGTTGGAACAAGCAATGAGTAGAACTCCGGCCCGGATCGGGATCGGACGGGCAGGCACACGGATGAAGACGGGGAGCTACCTGCAATTTCGGATCGATCAGGCGGCTGCCCAGGATGCGGTGATGAAATCAATTTCACCTGCCCTGCTTGATCAATTGCAGCTTCCTGCCTTACATACAAAAGCAAAAGATATGCAAGAATATTTGATGAATCTGGATTCGGGTCGTATGCTCTCGGATGAATCTGCTGCATGGCTCGCTCAGCATGGGGAAAAGGGAAAAGACGTCCAAATCATCATTTCGGACGGTTTGAGTACCTCAGCGTGTGAGGCAACGATTCCTGATCTGTTGCCAGCCCTGTTGCAAGGGTTAGCGTTAAAAAAGATCAGTGTGGCAAAGCCTGTGTTCATTCATAGAGGGCGAGTATGGGTGCAGGATCATGTGGCTTCCATCGTAAAGTGCAAGGTCGTCATTTCCTTGATAGGAGAAAGACCTGGACTTGCAACGGCGGAAAGTCTCAGCGCCTATATGATCTATCAACCGAATGAAAACACCGTTGAATCGGATCGCACCGTCATATCCAACATTCATCGTGGCGGGACGCCTCCGATCGAGGCAGGAGCCTATTTGGCGGAGTTGCTGGAGGAAATTTTACATTACCAGGCAAGTGGCGTAAAATATGCGCAGATGCGTTTGAAATAACAGGTAGATTCCTACTGGCGTCTCAACCGCTCATGCTCTAGAATACATATGAGTAGATCATTATCGATGAGGAGTTGCTACGCATGACGGAGCCAAATCAAAACGAAAAAGACACATCCGACCAAAAGCCAGGGAAAATCAGTCTGCAAGAGGCGATGAAGCGCAGACTCGCGGAGAAAAAGGCAGAGCAAGCACAAGCCAACAATCCGATTAACCAAAAAGCAAAAAATCAATCCATGAAGAGCCAACAAACCAAAAAAGCAAACAATCAACGTAGACGTACGGGTGTATAACGCGTCTTGAGCAACATCAAGGGGATGTGCAGTGAATCGATCGCTGCGCGTCCCCTGTTTATTTGTTACGGTCTATAAGGTGGTGTGCAACTTGAAAATAGAGCGACTGCTCGCTATTATCACGATGCTCCTCAACAAGCGCAGAATGAGTGCTTCTGAGCTTGCCAGTCATTTTGAAGTCTCCCTCCGAACGATCTATCGGGATCTCGAAACAATCAATGCAGCAGGCATTCCAATCGTTGCATATCCAGGCTCAAACGGTGGCTACGAAATCATGGAGAGCTTTACGATCGATCGACAATACCTTTCCTTAGAAGAATTAGTGACAGTGATCGCCGCGCTAAAGGGAGTCCAATCTTCTTCCGCGGACAGTCAAGTCGGTCATTTGTTGGAAAAAATCAAGACATTGGCTACGACAGGGAGCGAAAGAAAGGGAACGGGTTCGGTTCATCCTATCATCTATGATTTTAATCCGTGGGGTAGTACAAAAGAGTCAATGAGCAAGGTAAGTCAGCTACGGCAGGCGATCGAAAAAAAACAACGAGTGACGTTTCTCTACACGAAGCTGCAAGGAGACTCACAGGAAAGAAACGTGGAGCCCGTCACGCTAATCGTCAAAGGCTATGTTTGGTACGTGTACGGCTATTGTTTGTGGCGGCAGTCGTATCGATTGTTCCGTCTCTCCCGCATAGCAGACCTGACTGTAGGCGATGAGACATTTATCCCGCACGAAACGACAGTAGAGACGCTCAAATGGCTGGAGGAATGGGAGAGTGAGGAGCAAGTAGCTTTGGTGCTTGAATTCTCTCCTAGCGTCCACGTTCGGGTAAAGGACATGTTCCACCCGAATGAAATCGAACAACGAGAGAATGGCTCCCTTCTCGTAAGAACGGTTGCATCCAATGATGAGTGGTTGCATGGGATGCTCCTCAGTTTTGGCGATGCACTGACTGTGATCGAGCCAGATTCGATCAGGCGCAGCCTTCGCGATACGGTAAAAAAAATGATGGAACGATATGAAAGCGGATGGAATGTTGACAGATAGTTGTCAAGGTATGGTTTGTATACTGATCCTTGTAAGCAATTATGATGGAAAAAGGAGCGGGTCAGAATGAAACCTACTTTTGTCAAATTGGATGAGATGTGTATTGCGGGAATCGGCATCCGTACTACCAATCAGCAGCAAAGCGAAGGAAACGGGTCAATCGGGGAGCTGTGGCAAAGATATTACATGGAAGGCATCCAGGACCGTACACCAGATCGCCTGGACCCGGATGTAGTTTTAGGCGTGTATTCGGAGTATGAGAGCGATGAAAAGGGAGCGTACAACCTGTTGATCGGAGCAGCCGTGCAGCCGGGAAGTGATGTGCCTCAAGGGCTTACTGTACTCTCTATCCCTGCTGGAACGTACGCGGTATTCACGACAAGACGCGGTCCTCTCGTAGAGGTAGTCGTGGAAGCATGGAGTCACGTATGGGAATGGTCTCATCAGAGTGGAAATAAACGCACATTTACAGCTGATTTTGAGCGGTACGATGGACAAAACTGTGCGGATCCAAACAATGCGCAAGTCCAATTGTATATCGCATGTGAAACGGACTGAACAAACAGCAGATATCAACAGTGTGGAAAGATGGGGAAAACGCCGAGGAAAGTAACTCCTCGGCTTTTACTGATTCGCATTTACTAATGGTTGGATCGTGAGTCGGATCATCTTGTCATGTCTGAATGGTCTGAACGTATTCTTTTATCCAACACCATGATTTCTTCACAAGTTTGGTTTACTCTGTAGATAGAATGGTGATGAGAGGGGTCCTGCGATTTCATGGAGTGGGTAACAAACGTAGAGGGATTGGCAGAATGGATTCGCTCGTGGGGAATTCTCGGTATCATAGGGAGTATTGTCCTCAACGTGATCATCAGTGTGGCAGGGGTTCTTCCGTCCATCTTTTTGTCTGGGGCGAATGCGATTGTCTATGGGTTGGTGGGCGGCTTCTTCGTTTCACTAACAGGGGAAGTGCTAGGAGCGACGGTAGCCTTTCTGTTATATCGATACGGATTAAAGAAATCAAAAGGTCTGAAAAAGCTGGAGAAGTTCTCGTGGATCCATCGTATCAATGGGGCGTCCCGTTTTCGCAAAGGTCTGGCTATCGTATTGTTGCGGATGAATCCATTAATCCCTTCAGGTGTCATTAATCTGGGAGCAGCTCTGACGACGATTTCGTTTCCTGATTTCCTGCTAGCTACATTTCTGGGGAAAATACCATCGATGGTCTTTGAGACGTTTGTGGGGCATGATCTGGTCTATCTTTCAGAGAATAAGTATCGCTTGCTCTTCTCTTTGCTAGCGGGTTCTCTCGTCTTCCTGCTTTTTTGGAGGAAGGAGAAAAGCCGCTCCCAACAATCGTAGATAACGCAGTCAAAGGGGGTACCTTCATGTCTATGATTTTGCTCGTGGACGATGAGCCACAAATACTCGAAATATTGTCCTCCTACTTGCAAAAAGATGGGTTTCACGTGGTGACAGCGGAAACCGGCACAGAGGCTTTGGAGATGGCTTCGTCGATGAATCCTGACTGCATGATTCTTGATTTGATGCTGCCCGACTTGAGTGGAGAAGAGGTGTGCAGGGAAATTCGCAAGCAATCACGTGTGCCCATCCTGATACTGACGGCAAAGAGCGGAGAGTCCGATCGCATACAGGGCCTGGAAATCGGAGCGGACGATTACTTGGTAAAGCCGTTCAGTCCTCGGGAGCTGGTCGCTCGAGTACGGGCGATTCTGCGTCGTTCAGGGGACTATCAGTCATTGACGGACCAGGTGCAGATCGGGGATTTGTTCATTTCCATCAGTGACAAACGCGTACGGAAAAAGGAGGTCTTACTCGACGTGACCCCCAATGAATACCGATTGCTCACGACCCTTATCCGTTATCCAGGCAGAAATTGGAGTCGAGAGGAATTGGTGGCGGAAGTGCTCGGTTATGATTTTGACGGGTATGACCGAACGATCGATACGCACGTCAAAAATTTGCGGCAAAAAATCGAGGATGATCCAAAGAACCCTGTCTATGTCAAAACGGTATACGGATTCGGGTATCGCTTTGAAAATCCGGGGATGAGTTGAGGATGCGATGAAAAAGATTTGGGTGAAGCTGGCTTGTGTGCTGATGGCGGTAGGAACGATGGCCATCTTGCTGTCTACCGTATTGTCAATCAAAGAAATGGATTATCACTTTACGATGTATCTTGATGAAGTCAGAAATCAACACAATCAGGAAATTACACAGATGGCTATCCAGACGTATCAACAAAACCACAAATGGGACGAGCAAGTCTTTGAAAAAATGGAAGCCGTCTCGTCGGTGTTAGGTCTACAGCTTTCTTTGTATGATGCTCAACACCAGTTGATCATGGCCTGGGGTAAAGGAGTGCAGCAGAGCAGGTTTGTAGATGACATTCCCCTGATTTCTGGAGGCAATCCAATCGGCTACCTCACCATCGCGCATAACGATCAAAATACGTACCAATCGATGGAAGACCACTTTCAAATGGCTCATACCAATGCCATGCAGTGGACGATGTATGCCTTGATCTTGCTCGTGATCTTTATCAGCATCCCCCTCGCGCGTACGCTGGTGCGCCCTCTCGTCCAGATGAGCGCAGCCGCCACAAAGGTGGCTAAGGGCAATCTGCATGTTCGAGTAGAACCCCCACTGGGAAAAGATGAAATCTCATCCTTGGTCAAAACTTTCAATAATCTTGTGCATAGCCTTCAGCACCAAGAGGAATTGCGAAAGCGTCTAACCTCTGATATTGCTCACGAGCTGCGTACGCCCTTGAACACGCTGTTAGCACAGGTGGAAGGAATGATCGATGGCATTTGGGAGACCAGCCCCGCGCATTTGGAGTCTACGCGAGGTGAAGTTCTTCGTTTGAGTCAACTCGTCAGTGATTTGGATCAGGTGATTCGAGTAGAGTCGGGAGCGTTGCGCATGAACAGTGTGGGAGTAGACCTGAGTGAGATCACACAGCAGGTCCTCGACGCCATGACCGCGACGTTTACTCGAGAGCAAATCCAGGTAAGACGGGAGCTTGCGGAATGCGTGTGGATGGTCGGCGATCAGCAGAGGCTGGCTCAAGTGGTTACGAATCTCCTGAACAATGCGTGCAAGCATACCGAAGCAGGTGGATGGATCGTAGTTGTCGTGAAGGAAACAGGAGGGCTTGCCAGCCTGCAAATCCAGGACAACGGCACAGGCATCCCGAAAGAAGATCTTCCCTTTGTCTTTGAACGTTTTTATCGGGGAGATCGTTCACGTGCCCGAGAGAGTGGTGGATCCGGCCTTGGGCTAACCGTCGTGAAAGGGATCGTGGAAGCGCATGGTGGTGAAATCATCCTGGAAAGTGAAGTCGGCAAAGGAACGATGGTGACCGTGACCTTTCCAGCCCTCCATCCTCCCGCTTCTCCTTAGGTAATTCGCTGCCACTTTTTTCGATAGGCCAATGGGGTCATCTCCACCCGCTGTTTGAAAAGGTTGATAAAGTGGCTGACGTTGTCCATCCCCGATTGGTTTGCAATCGCCCCAATGGTTAGATCAGAGTAGGTGAGCAGTTCTTTGGCGTACGTAATTCGACGATGGATCAGATACTCGTTTGGGGTATAACCCGTGTACTTTTTACATTCACGCAGTAGGTGATACTTGCTGATGGCATGCTGGCTGGCAAGCTGATCGAGGGAGATTTTCTCCTGAAACCGTTTGTCCAGATCGGAAATGATGTTCTGGATATGGGCAGGCAGAAAGGCTCCGGAAGCTTCCTGCGGACTCGTTGCGAGAATGAGCTCTGTCAGTAAATCTACCAGATATTTGGAGGAGAGCGGCTCTGTACGAACGTCGTTTTGACGATTGGTTTCTAGAAGATGACCGATCAATACGGGAAGGGGACTGTTCTCGTCTACCGAAATGACAGGAGAACCGTTTTTGACAAATTGCTCGTAGTAGCCGCGACTGCTGCTTCCGTTAAAGTGAACCCAGGCCATTTCCCACAGTTCGTTTTTATCTGTCCTGTAATATTGATAATCGTGACAGTCGATGAAGAACACGTGATGGGGCCGTAACTCGTATTCGTGATTTCGATAGCGCAAATATCCTTTGCCAGCAAGCGTGTAGACGACCAGAAACGAATTCAAATGCTGCCGTTCCGTAAAATACGTAGGAAGTGTGCGGAAATGACCGACTTCCTGTACATAAAAATACGTGGATTTGGCTGACAAACTAGGGGTCGCTATGATTCGGACAGAGTCGTTTGTCCAATCATGAGCGGCCTTCTCCATGTAGGTCCCCATACGTCCCCCCTTTGAGCAAGATACTGTTATGAATGAACAACATGCATGGATGTATCTTCCATTGTAAGCGAATACAATGTACGCATAAAGCTCGTATTTTTCGCTGGGGGGATGTGCTATGACGATACTTCAACCGATCAAATCCGTTAAAAAAGCGCGTATCGGTCTTTATACGATTGGTTTGGCAGCCTATTGGAAACAGTTTCCTGGACTAAGGGAGCGTCTCTTGGAGTACGGACGTTTTCTGGAGACGAAAATGTCCGAGTACGGCGAGGTCTATTTTTATGGATTGGTAGATACCGAAGGAGAAGGGAGAAGAGCGGGAGAATGGTTTAATGAAAAGAACGTCGATTTGATTTTCTGTCATTCCGGGACGTATTGCACCAGCTCGGCCGTTCTCCCGGTGCATCAAATTTGCAAGGCGCCCTTAGTGGTGCTGAATTTACAGCCAGCAGCGAGAATCAACTATGAGCAGACGACGACCGGGGAATGGCTGGCGCATTGCGGAGCATGCCCGGTACCGGAAATCTCCAACGCTTTTGCGAGAGCGAATATTCCCTTTCGTGTGATCAATGGCTTGCTCGGTCTCGATTATACCCCGGACATCTCATTGACCAGCGAAAAAACGAGTGAATATTTGGCCGCAAAACGTGCTTGGAAGTCAATCGAAGAATGGATTCGCGCTGCTTCCGTTCCCCGTACGCTGCGTCATAGCCGATTCGGATATCTCGGAAATACGTATAACGGCATGCTGGATATGTACAGTGATTTCACGATGATTCAGGCTCAGACAGGGTTGCACGTCGAAATATTGGAAATGTGTGATTTAGACAGAATGCTGCGCGATGTGACGGAGGCAGAGGTAAAGGCAAAGCTAGCGGAAGTGCACGAGATGTTTACTATCAGTGAGGATTCGCCTGCCGATCCCATCGCGAAACGCCCGACCGAAGAGCAGATGGAGTGGTCCTGCCGAGTCGCAGCGGCACAGGAAAAGCTGGTCCGCGAGTACGAACTGGATGCGCTCACGTATTACTATCACGGTGCTCCGGAGAATCAGTATGAAAAGCTGCAAGGTGGGTTCATCGTGGGACATTCTCTGTTGACTGCACGCGGCATTCCTTGTGCGGGTGAGGGAGATCTCAAGACGGCCGTCGCCATGAAGATTTGCGATACGCTCGGTACGGGGGGCAGTTACTCGGAAATTGTAGTCGTGGACTACGAGGACGAAACGATCCTGCTCGGACACGATGGTCCTTTCCATATCGCCATCTCGGAAGGCAAGCCAGTCTTGCGAGGCATGGGGCTCTACCACGGCAAGCAAGGTACGGGTGTGTCTGTCGAAGCGAAGGTAAAAACAGGTCCAGTCACGACCCTAAACGTGACCCAGACCGGTGATGGCAAACTGAAAATGATCATGAGCGAGGGTGAGTCAACGAATGGCCCGATCATGAAAATCGGAAATACCCAGACACCTGTCAAATTCCGCATGCACCCCGATGAGTATATGGAGCATTGGTTCCGCGAAGCGCCTACCCATCACTGCGCCATGGCAATCGGGCATCAGGCGAAGCTGTTTCAGAAAGTGGCAGAGCTCATGGGAATAGTCAACGTCACATTATAGTCTAAACGAAAGAGAGCCAGAGTGAAAAACACCTGGCTCTTTTATACGTGATGATCGAGATCGTCCGGTTGCAAAAAAACAAACAAAAAACCAAAAAAAATCCTGCGTGCCGGTGTAAAACTGGTATAATCAAAACTATACAAATAATCACGTCAAGATAAACTTACGATCATTATACAAGGGAAAGAGGATGACGATGCTTGTAGCAGAAAGACACGAAAAGATTGTCCGTCTGGTCAACGATAGAGGAAGTATCCGCGTCTCGGAATTGAGTGATATCTGCCAAGTGACGGAAGAGACTATCCGCAGAGACCTGGATCGTCTGGAGGAAGCGGGACGGCTGCTCCGAAGCCATGGTGGAGCAGTCAGCGTCACGGACCATCAACCGGAAATTCCTTATATCGAACGGGAAATTACTCGGATGGAGGAGAAGAAACGCATCGCGAGAAAAGCGGTCTCCTACATCGAGCCGAACGACCGAATCATTCTGGATGCGAGTACGACGGCATGGTATATGGCTTCGATCATTCCGGATATCCCGCTTACCGTTCTGACGAATTCGATCAAGGTAGCGATGGAACTGAGCTCGAAGGAAAAAGTCGAAGTCATCTCGACGGGGGGCAAGCTAGCTCCACGATCCCTCTCTTTTTTAGGACCGAGTGCGGAACGTTCCCTGGACCAGTATCATGTCGACAAGGTCTTTCTCTCCTGCAAAGGCATCCATTTGGAACGGGGAATCAGTGAATCGAATGAAATGCAGGCATTGGTAAAGAAAAAGATGATCGGAATCTCTGATAAGGTTTACTTGCTTGCGGACACTAGCAAATTTGGCCTCCAGGCTTTTACCTATTTTGCGGAGTTAAGACAGATCGACGAAATCATCACCGATAACGAGATCGATGCGCTTTCGTTACGGCAATTAGAAGAGAAGGCTGTATTTGTGACCGTCGCGCCATAACAATCGAGTCGATAAGGTGTACGGATCGAGTACGCCTTTTTTTCTTCCATTTTGCAGAAAATTTTTTTTGAATCGAGAAGGAAATCGGAAAAATACAACGAATGCATACATACAGAACATAAATAATAAAATACAAACAAAAATAAAACAAAGTCTTAAGTTGCCTTTGGTGTTGTCCGAATACTTTTGTTGTCTCTGTTTTCGTATCATGACTCATTCCTTACATCCTGAACGATAGTTTTATTGATAAGAACACCCATCCAAAAACAAACAAAACAGGTTGTGGATGAACGGGTACAAACAGAAGGATATCGTTTTAACTACTTTATGAGAGCGCTTACTTCTGTGGTTAGTGATCTTGGCTTCGATACTTAGCAGTCTACGTGACTGTTTCGTATACATAATGGAAGATAAGGGGAGGAGCACAAATGAAGAAATTCTTCACATCGTGTCTGTCTTTATTGCTCGTGGCTGCCGTGATGGTCGGCTGCAGTACTCAGGCACCAAAACCGGCTGACAACGCAGGCGGTGCAGACGGCGGTAAAAAGAGATTTGCCATTATCTTTAAAAACACGGGGAACCCTTACGGGGAGAAACAGATGGAAGGCTTCAAGATCGCTATCGAGGAGCTTGGTGGTGAAGCGATCCTGAAAGCGCCAGACCAACCTACGGCAGAAGCCCAAATTCAAATGATTGAAGAACTCATTTCTCAAAAAGTAGATGCCATTGCAGTTGTAGGGAACGATCCGGATGCCCTGCAGCCAGCTCTGAAGAAAGCGATGGATGCTGGCATCAAAGTATTGTCGCTGGACTCCGCTGTTAACGCCCAAAGCCGGATGGTGCATATTAACCAGGCTGACCCAGAGCGGATCGGCCGCGTACAAATCCAAGCGGTGAGCGAGATGATTGGCGGCAAGGGTGAAATCGCTGTCCTCAGTGCCACTTCCCAAGCAACAAACCAGAACACTTGGATCGAATGGATGAAAAAAGAATTGGAAGATCCGAAGTACAAAGATATCAAGCTTGTGAAAGTAGCTTATGGGGATGACCTGCGCGACAAGAGCGTGTCCGAGACAGAAGCACTCTTGAAATCTTATCCGGATCTGAAAGCGATTATTGCGCCTACTACAGTAGGGATCGCAGCAGCAGGGAAGGTCTTGACTGATAAAGGCCTCAAAGGAAAAGTTCAATTGACAGGTCTCGGATTGCCAAGTGAAATGGCGGAGTACATCGAAAGCGGTGTCTGCCCATGGATGTATCTGTGGAATCCAGTTGACGTAGGCTATCTGTCAGGATTTGCTGCAGACGCTCTTGTCAAAGGTACCATCACCGGAAAAGCGGGCGAGAAATTTAAAGCAGGCCGCTTGGGTGACAAGGAAATTATCCAGGATGGCGATGGAACACAAATCATGCTAGGTGACCCGTTCAAGTTTGATTCGGGCAACATCGCAGAATGGAAAAAAGTCTATTAAGAAGCAAGAAACAAAGCGTGGCAGATGGGGCATGAAGTCATGTCTTGTCTGCCACATTTTTTTGTTGCCTTTTTTATTTACGACGAAACCTGTAGAGTTTCCACAATATTACATGTAGAATAAAGAGTCGGAATAAAGGGAGGCGTTTTGCTTGGCAACACTTATTTATCACGTAGCCGTTTCGCTTGACCACTTCATTGCCGATCCTGAAATGATGGCTGGAAAAATTGACCGCTCTCTCTTCTTGTTCGAAGGAGAGCATGTGCCGGACTTTTTAGCAGACATTCAGCAATACGCTGCGGTGTTGATGGGCAGAAAAACGTACGAGTTTGGATTTCAGTTTGGAGCGAAGCTTGGCGAACCGGGTTACAAAGGCATCAAGCACTATATTTTTTCCAACTCCTTGCAGTTTGAATCGAATGACGAAGTAGAACTGGTCCAGGGCGATGCGGTAGCGTTTATCCGAGACCTGAAAGAACGAGAAGACGGAAAGCTGTGGCTGTGCGGTGGTGGTGAGCTGGCTGGGGCATTGCTAGGCGAGAAGCTTATCGATCAGTTGGTATTGAAAGTGAATCCGGTGATCGTGGGTGAAGGCGTTCCCTTGTTCGGTAGCGTCAAGCCGCGCATGATACTGGAGTTATCAGATCTGAAACGTTATTCGTCTGGGGTTTTGAAAACAACTTATGAAATTCGTTATACATAACAAAGCGGCCAGGAACGGAAATAGACCCTCGTAATTGGGGGTCATTTTTATTTTACGAGGCAAGAAAGAGGCAGGAAGGTATAACGAGTGATCTTCACTGCCAGAGATTGTCAGTATAGACGTCTTACAATGAAGAAAAAAAGTACTTTTCATGTCGGGAGTGACAAGAATGATTGCAAATGATGGGAATAGCGAGCTCTTTCGGCATCGCTTCGTAGATGTAGATGGCGTTTCGATTTATGTGGTCGATGCGGGGGATGAGCACAAACCAGCGATCTTGTTTTTACATGGATGGCCACAGAATTGGACCGAGTTTGAAAAAGTCATGCTTCCTCTATGCGAAGATTATCATGTGATGGCGATAGACCTGCCGGGTATTGGAAAATCTAGTACTCCGCTAAAAGTAAACGACAAACGTACTATCGCCAAATATGTACGGGCTCTCATAAAAGAGTTCCATCTATTAAAACCAACCTTGGTGGGTCATGATGTAGGCGGGCAGATTGTCTATGCGTATCTTCATGCTTTTCCAGGAGAGCTTGCTCGCGCCGTCATCATGAACGTGGCCATACCCGGAATTGATCCATGGCAGGAAGTGAAGAAAAATCCTTACATTTGGCACTTTGCCTTTCACTCCATTCCTGACTTGCCCGAGACGTTGTTGGTAGGGCACCTGCCCGAATACTTTACCTACTTCTTTGATGCCATCGCAGCAAAACCAGGGTCCGTTAGCGAGAGCGCTAGGGAAAAGTACGTCGAAGCCTATTCCCGGCTCGAGTCTCTAAAAACCGGATTGGAATGGTATCGTTCGTTCCCTCAAGATGAAAAGGATAACACGAGTGTTAAAGAACCTGTGCACACACCGGTCCTGTATGTGAGGGGCGATCATGAATTCGTATCCATCGATACCTATTTAAAAGGATTTCGCGAAGCTGGGCTACTCAATGTCTCAGGGAGAGTGATCTCCAATAGCGGGCATTGGGCTCCAGAAGAACAGCCCGAAGAGGTAGTTTCCGCTTTGCGCGATTTTATGGCGTCTAGCTACTAAATGAACAAGGAAAGGGACCCTCACTGCGGGGTCCCTTTGGAGTCTGTGCGCTACTTTGTTGCGAGCTGTGCCTCCGATGTTTTCTGTTTCGTACCTTGTATAGCTTCGTCCGGTCTCTTGTAACGGATCAATATGGCTGTGGCCAAAAGAGCGAGCCCGTTGATGATAAAGACGATGCGGATGGGAATGAGTCCACCCATCACACCGCCGATGACAGGGCCCAGCATCGTAGCGATTTGTGTGGAGGACTGATTGAGACTGAATGCCCTGCCACGGAACTCAGGATCGGTCACCTTGACGATCATCGCATTGATGGACGGATAGACGGCCGCGAAAAATAACCCGTATACGAAACGCAGGATCCCGAAGCCGTACAAATTCGTGAAAAAGAATTGCAGCAGGTTCCCGATGGCGCCGCCGATCAATCCGATGAACAAAATCTTGGAGTATCCCACGCTTGTTCCGAGTTTGCCCCATCGCGGAGCTGCTATGACCGTTGCAATCCCAACAGCGGCGAATATAATCCCGGCGCTGAGTGAAGCGTCCTTTTGAGATGCGCCCAGTTGCAAGACATACACGGTCAACAATGGCTCGAGCAACATGACGGACATCGTCACGATCAAGCTCAATCCGAGGATGGACATGAGTGGTTTGTTTGCAAGGGCAGAGCGCAAATCCTCGCGTACGTGGGAGCGAGGACCAGAACGGTTCATATTGGTCTCTTTCACCATGAAGGTGGCAATGAGTGCTGCGATAAGCACGACAAGGCCTGAAAATAAAAAGGCTTCCCTATTTCCCCACATATGGCTGACTACTCCGCCAATGAGAGGACCGATAATGCCTCCGGTTGCACCTGCTGTCGCCATGACGCCCAGTGCATATCCAACGTGTTTTTCAGGTGTATTCGTGGCGACCAGCGCGATGGAAGCAGGTACAAACCCTGCCAGGAGGCCTTGAAAAACGCGCAGGACGAGAAACGAATAAGGGTCCGTAATGAAGTAGGTGACAAAATACAGCACAGATAAACTGAAACCAGACCGGATCAGCATTGGCTTACGGCCATATTTGTCTGCGAGTGAACCCCAGTACGGGGAAATCAAGGCACTCGCCAGAAAAGTGATGCCAAATGAGATACCAGACCAAGCTTCCAGATGTTCATTGACTCCGAGAGAAGTGTGAAGGAAGATGGGCAAGAACGGTATCGCGATGGAATAGGCTGTGCTGCAAAAAAAGACACCAACCCACAGTACAATCAAGTTTCGTTTCCAGGAAAAATCCATCTTTCTGTCACAACCTTTGCAGTAAAAAAGCAGGATACTCGCTTTGATTATTCTAGCACTGCTAATACCCCCTGACTAATAAAGAAATGCGATCATTCTTATGCCAAAGTGAAATAAGCAAAAAATTGGCTGAAAAACTTGACGGTCGATTTTCGGTATGAGTCTTTCCTCTCAAAAATAACCGATTTGATTGAGCAAGCTCTCAAACAGAG
>JARDZO010000402.1 GCA_029240815.1 Brevibacillus sp. | reverse complement strand
ACGCGACCAGGGAAACGTCCCTATCAAATCGAGTGATTCCTGATCGATGTCGATGACGATAATGTCTTCGTGGGGGGCGTGACTCATTCCCTGTTTCATGTCGTAATCATAGACAGCGTAATTCAACTTGTATAAGGTATCCCCAAAAAAGAGGGAGGCGCATATCAGTACGACTAATAGATTACCGAAAAAAGAGAGCTTCCAAATTGTTTTTTTCATCTACGCTTCAACCAACCATTCAAATTCTGCGAGACTGCAGATGTTTATTTTTTATTCTTCACTTCGATTACTTGTTGATTTTACAGATCCAGCAATACTTTCGTCACGGTTTCACGAACCGTTCCGGTCATGTCTGCGATTTGCTGGAACAACTCCTTTTCCTTTCAGCTGATCGCCAGAGCCACCCCCAGAATGATGAGATGGAAGACTTGGTCGCTGATGATCATCAGCCATTTGCTTCTGTCATCCGTGACTTGCATGACCTTTCGATACCAAAAATAAACGAAGCTCCGGCGATCCAGCATGACGTGAGAGAGAAAGATAAGCAAGATCGCCCAAATGGAAAGCCCGCCCGGTACAAATAGAAAAGCTAGCAAAGTGACTGCGAATGTATACACGAGACAATGAGTCAATAAGGGAATCCATCGTTCTGCCTTGTACTTAGCCATCCACTCTGTCTGCAGTAAAAAATCTCCAATGAGGTGGGCGATGAAAAGAATGTCAAAAGCGCTGAAATGATTCACGTTTTACTGGATTCCTCCCGAGTGGATAGAGGCTTCCCTTCCATGTACGAGAAGGGTATGACTCATATCCCATAGTCGCATGGCGCTTCAAGTTTACCCCTTTTCCATTGAAAAAAATGTGGTGCGATTCACAAAACAGCAAAGAAAAAAAGAACTCAGGAGATGAGACCAATCCATGTCCAGTAGGGGACACTAATGGTTACCGCGAGTACGATTGCCAGTGCATAGGCAAGCGCGATCTTCTGCCCTTGCCGATGGGTAAAGGCCTTGCCATCAGAGCTGTAATAAGCCGTCAGATATGTAGGAGACTGATAAGTAAAAAAGAACGGATCTGTTGCGAGCAAGATAACGAATACAAAAATCCACGGGTGAATGCCCGCCTTTTCGGCAAGAGGCAGTAAAGCCGTCACGAGCAGAATAACCGCGGGATCATCCCGGATGACCAGCGTGACGAGAAACGAAACGAGAATCACTACGGTTAATAGCAAGCCCGGGCTCGACAAGAACAGGGCTAGATGATCACCTAGAAACGAAGAGAGCGCGTCCGCAATTCCCAGCACTTGTGAAGCCGCTGCAAAGCTGAATGCCACACCGAGAAAGAGCAGAAACGTCCAATCGATCCCCGTCGAAACGGTTTGGCGATCAAGTGCACCAGTGATGACCAGAACGGCAAAGCCGGCAAGCATGACCCAAGCGCTGTCGATTCCATGCAGAGGCTGGAGGATCAGCGCAGTGATACTACCGAGCGTAGTCACGACCGCTATACGTTCCGCTCTCGTCCACGGTCCCAGCAGGCGCAGCTGTTCATCCAGCACATCGTCAGAGATCGGTCGGACCTGGCGAACGTCGCGGAACATGATATGTAGAAAGACCAGCATCACGACAGTAAAGACGACAAAAGCCGGCAGAGCATAGAAAAACCATTGAAGCCAGTTGATAGGCTCGGCGATGGAAGCCAGTCCATAAGCCATCATGTTCGTATAGGAGCCGGTCAGTACGAAAGGTGCGGTAAAACCGTAAAAGATCATCGAAGCCAGTCCCAACCCCGCAACACCACGGCTATTACTGGCAAAGCCCATCGACTCGGAAAGCGTGCGGGAGAGGGGAACGCCGAGCGAAACTTTGGCAGAGGAGGAAGGGATGAGCGGATTGAGCAGGATACCGCCTGCGACTACTCCCCATAGCTGCCCCCTGTAATGCCGTGGAAAATGTTTCAGTGCGTTTAATGAGACGCGATACAAGATGCCGGAGCGGGTAATGGCTGCGATGAATGCCATGATAAAGATCATGTAGAGCCAGGTAGTAGTAGCAAATCCAGACAGGGCAACCTCTGGCGTCACCAATCCTCCGAGCACCCACGCCATCACCATCCCGAGTGACACGATGTAATCAGGAATGAGATTGACGATCCAGAGAATGACGGCGGCGATGCCAACTCCGATGAAATCCATGGCTGTTCGGGACAATCCACCTAGTGGCTCCATATAATGAAAGAACGCCAGACTGACCAGAACGAGGACAGTCGCGATCCACCCGCCAAGCCGACTACGTTGAAAAAGTCCACCCGCACTGCCGGCCAGCCTTGCGATCCATTGTTCATTCGTATAGTGTTCACCGTGCTCACTCCAGGCACGATCCAGAAGCGCAATTCCAGTTTCCGGTTTCACTTGTGAAATACAGTGTGAAAAACGCTCAAAGCTGCTGACGATGTATTCTGGTGGACAGGCATGTAGCAGCTTGTACAAACGTTTCTGGCTGGCAACATCGAACAGGGACCTGACTCGATCGACGACCTCGAGAGCTTCCGGCCAGCGTCCAGACTGACTCAGCAACTCGACTGCGGCTTCCCATTCTTCCGTTGCTTCATAGTAAGAGAGCATCTCCGTCATCTGCTTGCGTTTTTCCTCATGTCCAAATCGTATCGTAGCGATCTCTGTCATCACTTGACGGGTATCTGATACGAGTGTATACCACCCAGGTGACTGGTCGACTTCTTCGATGAATCGCCTTACCGTTGGCATTCTTTCGAGCACTTCTTCAAGGTCGATTCCAAATTGATCTGTCAGCCATTTACCACTGATTCTCGGAAAAAGGGAGCAGCACAGTAACAGGTGCACGAGCTGAGGAGGAAAGGCATCCAATTCCTTTGCGATTCCTTGGGAGGTCAATTCCTTGGTCGTCATCAGCTGTTCGTTGGTCGTCGTCAGTCGCCGTGACAGAAGGCGGATGAAATAAGTAGAGATGGAGGGCTGTTCTTCCACGAGTCCCTGAAACGTCTCACGATCAATGATGTACAGCTCCGCGTCCGTAGCTGCGATCGCTGTGGCGGATCGAGCCTCTCCGGTTAGCATCGCCATTTCTCCGAGCGTGTCTCCTTCGCCCAGGACAGAGATCATTTGGGGCGATCTACCAATCGTTGCATCGACGTACAGCTCCAGCTTTCCACTTTTGATGACATAGAGGCGGTCGCCGGGATCGCCTTGGCGAAACAGCACCGTACCCACCGTTACGGTGCGCAGTTCCAATTTTCCGAGCAGTTTGGCCAGTTCTATGTTGGATAATTGCTTGAACATTCCAATCCTTTGTAACGTCGTCATGTATTGTCTCCCGCCCGTTTGCCCGCTAGGAGCAGAGCCTCTTCCATTGGGTACTTTTATAACTCGATCAAAGGTCATTCAGCTATTACTTTCGAACTAGGATCCGTTTATATAGTACCCCAGTAAAATAGCATACTATCTCGTTTTTGTAAGCTAACTAAAGTTAGTATTTTAGGTTGACGTTACGAAAAGAGAGAAGACTTCGTATAGATCAAATCATGCTTGTCTAAAATAGAGATAAATACGAAGTCTAAAAGGAGTGGTTGCGATGGAAGCTACTTTTGACGCGGATGAAGTGATTAACAGAATCAGAACGATCCAGAGCAATGGAGGGTCGGTCAGCAAAAAGCAAGTGAAGCAAACGGATCCCGAATTAATGAAAAATGCGCTCTTTTACTTTCCGAGTTGGGAGCATGCGTTGAAGAGCGCTGAAAACTTGTAGGATGTTAATGGAGAAGGGCCGGGAAGAGAGCAGGATGAAAGTACCTGCCGATTCTCGGCTTTTCTTGTCTTGTAGGAAAGTTTAACTACTTCAACTTCTAGAAAACACCCTAAACGGATATCCTATTTTTTCTATTTCCGCCAAAAAGTTGAACAATCTGCCTTATCCAAAATATTAAACTCGATCATTTTCTCAAGTAATGAGAAATCAACCGGAC
>JARDZO010000401.1 GCA_029240815.1 Brevibacillus sp. | reverse complement strand
GAAGGCGAAAGAATTGCGCCCAATCGCTGAGAAAATGATTACGCTCGCGAAACGTGGCGATCTGCACGCTCGTCGTCAAGTAGCTGCTTTCGTTCGTAAAGAAGTAGCGAACGAAGAAGGCCGCGATGCAGTTCAAAAACTGTTCGATGAAATCGCGCCTCGTTTCAAAGAGCGCAACGGTGGATACACTCGTATCCTCAAAACCGGCCCTCGTCGTGGCGATGCTGCACCGATGGCTTACATCGAATTGGTTTAATAGATCCATACAATCTGGTCGTTTCACCAAGGACATGGGACTTGTTCCCTGACCTGAAACAACCGCGAAAAGGGTGGGGGCAGATCTGGTCATAGGCTGGACTCTGATTCAACCCTTTTTTCCTTTATCTAGAGAAATATGGATTCTATCGTTTCGCTGCTCATTTCCCTGTGAAGGCTGGGGAGGATGTGAACGCCTCATGAATGAGGAGAGCTTGCTGGCATTTCGTAATGTTTCTTTCTCCTATGATGGGGATGAGGGGCAGCGAGTACCGGTGCTAAAAAGCGTTGACCTGACGATCGAAAAAGGCTCGTTTGTTTCTATACTTGGACACAATGGCTCGGGCAAGTCCACTCTGGCAAAGCTCATGAACGCTTTACTTTTGCCAGAAGACGGCGTCATACTCGTCAGTGGTTTCGATACCAAGGACGAAGAAATGCTGTGGGAAATCCGCAGACATGTGGGAATGGTCTTTCAAAATCCGGACAATCAGATTGTCGGTGCTACCGTCGAGGATGACGTAGCATTTGGCCTGGAAAACATGGGTGTGGACCCTCAGGAGATGCGCAAGCGAATTGACGAAGCGTTGCTCTCGGTAGGGATGGAAAAGTACCTGATGGCACAACCGCACCGTTTATCCGGTGGGCAAAAGCAACGGGTGGCGATCGCAGGAATCATGGCGATGAGACCATCTGTCATCATTTTAGATGAAGCTACCGCCATGCTGGACCCACAGGGGCGTCAGGAAGTCATACTGCTTGCACGCCGTCTCAATCGTGAAGAGGGCATTACGATCATCAACATCACGCATTTTCCCGAGGAAGCTGTCTTTTCCGATCGGGTGACTGTCATGAATGCTGGAGAAGTCCTGATGGAAGGGTCACCACATGACGTATTCAGTCAGGTAGAGCGACTCCAGTCAGCCGGGTTGGATGTACCGTTTTCCGTGCGAATTCGGTATGCACTCGCCGCCAAAGGAATTCATCTACCGTTTGTACTGCACCAAGAGGAGCTGGTGGAGCACGTATGCAAATTACTTTTGACCAAGTAAGCCACATGTACGGGAAAGGAACGCCGTTTGAACGACTTGCCCTAAATGAGATTTCCTTGACGATTCCGTCAGGATCTTTCGTTGGCATTATTGGACAAACCGGCTCCGGCAAGTCTACCTTAATTCAGCATCTGAACGGGTTGCTTGCACCGACTTCTGGTCGAATTCTTCTAGGAGACGTGGTCATAACGCCTTCCCAGCGACTGCCTCATGCTCGGCGACGAGATATTGGGCTGGTTTTTCAGTATCCCGAGCATCAGCTGTTTGAAGAGACTGTAGCCAAAGATATCTCTTTTGGACCACTCAATTTTGACTTGCCAGCGGAAATGGTTGAATCACGATCGCGGGAGTCATTGGAGATCGTCGGACTCGATTATGAATCGATAAAAGATCGATCTCCATTCCAGTTGAGTGGCGGACAGATGAGGCGAGTTGCGATTGCGGGGGTACTGGCCATGCAGCCAAAAGTACTTGTTTTGGATGAGCCGACAGCCGGACTGGACCCTTCCGGTCGAAAGGCGATTTTGGAGGGCATCTATCGCATTCATCGGGAACAGCGACTGACGACCTTGCTGGTTACACACAGTATGGAGGAAGCAGCGCGTTATGCCGATTATTTACTCGTGATGGCGGCTGGACAGGTTGTCTTGCAGGGGACACCCAGTGAGGTATTTATGCAAGCTGATTTGTTGAAGCAACTGTCTCTCGATGTACCGGAAACGGTCGCGATGGTTTCCCGTATGAATCAATTGTTGCCGGACAATGAACATCTGCCGCATTCCCTTTATCGGGAAGAAGAGCTGATTGACTATTTGCAAAAACGGCTGTCCGTGCCAAAGGAGCGTTAGGCATGCTGCAGAATATTGCGATTGGTCAATACGTGCCGGGACAGTCTTTTCTCCATCGTGCGGATCCGCGGAGCAAACTGCTCTTTATCATCCTTTTTGCTACGTTGGTATTTTTGGCGAACAATACGCTGACTTACTCGGTACTCATCGCGTTTACGCTGTTTACGGCGTTGCTGTCACGACTCTCTCTCTCCTATATTTTGAAAAGCTTGAAGCCGGTCTGGATTTTGATTCTGTTTACTGTCGTCCTTCATATTTTCATTACAAAAGGCGGGACCGTCTATTATCAATGGGGAAGTTTTACGATTGAGCAAGAAGGGGTTCGACAAGCGATCTTTATTTCCTTGCGATTAGGACTTCTCGTTCTGATCAGTTCCTTGTTGACGCTGACGACTTCTCCCATTGATTTGACAGAAGGACTAGAGCGCTTGCTCGGACCCTTTGGGAAGATCGGGGTGCCTGTCCATGAGATCGCCCTCATGATGTCGATCGCGCTTCGTTTTATACCGACGCTCATGGAAGAAACGGACAAGATCATCAAGGCACAATCAGCCAGAGGAGCTGACTTTACCAGCGGCAACCTCGTTCGTCGTGCAAAGAATTTGGTTCCGATCGCGATTCCGCTGTTTATCAGCGCGTTCCGTCGTGCAGAGGAGCTCGCTTTGGCGATGGAGGCTCGTGGGTATCGAGGTGGTGTCGGGAGGACGAGGCTGAATAAGTTGGTCTTTTCCTGGCGGGATACTTGCGTGGCTGTAGCAGGCGTTCTTTTGATGGTTGTAATAGGATGGTGGCGTACTTGAGAAGGCTCAAATGTGTCGTAGCTTACGACGGTACCGATTTCAGCGGTTTCCAGGTGCAGCCTGATCAAGTAACGGTACAGGGAGAGATCGAAGCAGCCCTGCAGCGGATTACGGGTGAGGAGATCCAGATAGCTGGTTCTGGTCGTACCGACGCGGGTGTTCATGCACGTGGTCAGGTCATTCATTTTGATACGGCTAGCAGCATTCCATTGGAAAAATGGGGGTTTGTGCTGAACAATCAATTGCCCGACTCGATTGTGATTCGCTCTATCGAAGAGGCGGAGCCGACCTTTCACGCCCGTTTTGACGTACAGGTAAAGGAATACCGCTATTGCATCGATAACAACCCTGTAGCAGATGTATTTCGTCATCGGTATGCGGATCATATTCGCTTTCCGCTCGATGTAGAGGCGATGCAAAAGGCTGCCCACCATTTGGAGGGGGAACACGACTTTACGTCCTTTTGCTCGGCGAAGACCTATGTGGAGGACAAAGTCCGGACCGTCTATGGATTGACCGTCGAGCGCTTGGGGAATGAGGTCTGGGTGACCTGTAGGGGCAATGGATTTTTGTACAACATGGTAAGGATCATAGTAGGAACATTGGTGGAAGTCGGACAAGGAAAACGTCAGCCCGATGAGCTTCAGGACATTCTCACGGCCTGCGATCGGGAAAAGGCTGGTAAAACAGCGCCCGCCAAGGGATTAACGATGTGGGAAGTTGTCTACTAGCGATTCAATTTCCAATTAATAGAGCAGGTGTAGACACTTGACTCTGACCCATCACATGTAGTACGATAATCCTTGGTATTTTAAGCCCGCTAGCCCCACTCTAGCCCCGGGATTGAAAGACAAGTTCGTGATGAAACACCTGGAAGAGTTGCTCACCCGTTACGAAGCAATAACTTCCATTTGCAAGTTTCGGTTGTATTGGTTATAAGTAAATGTGAATGTGTAAGGTAATTAGGAGGGACAAACATGCGTACCACATATATGGCGAAACCGCTCGAAGTTGAGCGCAAATGGTACATCGTTGACGCAGAAGGTCAAACGCTTGGCCGTCTGGCTAGCGAAGTAGCTTCGATCCTGCGCGGCAAACTGAAACCTGAATTTACTCCTCATGTTGATGCTGGCGATTTCGTAATCGTAATCAACGCTGACAAAGTAAAACTGACAGGTAAAAAACTGCAAGACAAAATCTACTACACTCACTCCCTGTATCCAGGTGGTTTGAAAAAGACCACTGCTGGTGACATGCTGAACAAGAAACCAGATCGTATGTTCGAACTGGCGGTAAAAGGCATGCTGCCTAAAAACAGCCTGGGACGTCAAATGTTCACCAAGCTGAAAGTATACGCTGGAACTGAGCACCCGCATGCAGCACAAAAACCAGAAGTTTGGCAAATTCGCGGTTAAGGTAAAGGGAGGAAATATACGTGGCACAAGTACAATACTACGGTACAGGTCGTCGTAAGCACTCCGTTGCACGCGTTCGCCTGGTTCCAGGTGAAGGTCGCATTGTGATCAACAAGCGTGAAATGGACACTTACTTTGGTTTGGAAACACTGAAATTGATCGTAAAACAACCACTCGTTCTGACTGAAACTCTTGGTCGTTACGATGTTCT
>JARDZO010000133.1 GCA_029240815.1 Brevibacillus sp. | reverse complement strand
GCCCGTTCTACCAGAATGTCATCCGCAATCATGTCGTCTTCCTGTTCCTCGTGTCGATTCAAGATCATGGCATCCATCGAAAAACTCCTCGCTAGTTTGTTGACTTGGAACATAGACTTTATTCGAGCGGGAATTCTGACAAAGTCTAAAAAATATTTTTGAGGATCAAACGGGAAAGGGATTATTTGTAACCATTTCCACTCTCCCCTATAATGAAACATACACGCTGGATTGAAAAGGGGGAAGGACAGGTTATGAAACTGATTTCCGTTACGGGGGAAAGTGTACCGCCGAGCAAAGGAGGGTCACCAGCAGAGACGTTTGACCGCTCGATTGCGACGTGGGAAGAAAATGGCCAGCAAAAGACGTTGACCGTTACGTATGTTCGATACTTTGGGAAGGTCTTGGCCGAACAGGGTATTTACGATCAAGAGGCAGAGGGCGTGCCTGTTCACTATCTGGTTGCTCTGTTGTTTGCTGAAAAGAATCCGAACCTTCCGGAAAAACGTCACTACATCAACAATACCGAGTCGTTTTTGGCATTGTTTGAAGACTTTTCGCTAGCTGCATGTATGGAGCGCTATCCGGGATTAATCGTACACTCTGTGACGTAGACAGTCGGCACATAGGACGCAGCGCAAGCGGGGCATGCTAAGCACATCCATTATTTGGAGTTGATCAGCATGCTTCCTCTATTATTGGCGCTTTGTTTGACGCTTTCTCTGGATTCGACTGTCTCGCCAAGCCACCAGATGCCCAGCATGTCCCGCGAGCTTGCCACGCAGGAATTTGATGCGTACTTGCGCCATTGGCAAAAAGGACAAAAGCTTCAGTTGAACCATCCATTGTTTAGCTTGACGAAAGTATCAGCGGGACCTGCGTCCTTTCAGACGATTACATTCACCGGTCACGCCAATGGTCTGCCTGGGGAAGTCTCGTTGACGTTTTATACAATGGATGGCGATCAGGTCTTCACGCCGCCTGGGACAGTCAAGGTAGCTCGAGTCAATGCCGAGCAGCGCGAGTTTCTCGTTGCTGCCGTGGTTCCGCGCATACTCATTGACCGAACAGGGGCGATTCAGGTGACGTTTTCGGGTGAGGGCGGCAAGCGTGCAGCGTATTACGTGAAAGCAGAGTTTTAGATCAGAAAGCATGATAGTGACGTCTGTGTCCGCATGCATCGGGAAGGAGGAGTGCGGATGATCGAGGTCAAACAAGTTGGCAAACGATTTGGCGATTTTACTGCCGTGCAGGATGTGTCTTTTCGGGTGGAGGCTGGTGAAGTATATGGCCTCCTGGGGGAAAATGGTGCAGGGAAAACAACCACGATGCGGATGATGGCGACCATATTACAGCCTACCGAGGGAGATATCGAGATCAGCGGATACTCGGTTCGCCGTGATCCAGTCGAAGTGCGGCGACGGATTGGCATCCTCTTTGGGGGAGATGTCGGTCTGTACAATCGGTTGACTGCACGGGAGAACATCGCGTATTTCGGCAGCTTGTACGGATTGGAACCAGCGAGGCTAAAGGATCGGATCGACAGCCTGAGCCGGATGCTGGATATGGATGAATTCATTGACAGGCGAGTAGGCGCTTTTTCTCGGGGGATGAAACAAAAGGTGGCGATCGCACGCACGCTCGTCCACGATCCGGATGTGATCCTGCTAGACGAACCTTCAACAGGGCTGGATGTAACGGCCGCCAACATTTTTCGGCGAATGGTCAGCCGCATGCAGGACGAAGGAAAGACGATCCTGTTCTCCAGCCACAACATGGGCGAAATCAACAAGCTGTGCAAGCGGATCGCTCTGATTCACAAGGGACGGCTGCGCTTTGCCGGGACGCTGGAAAGCTTGCGCGGGAAATTTGGAATCGTTGATCTGGACGACATTTTCATGGCCGTGGTGGAAGGGAGCGAGAACTGATGGGCAGGAGTGTCATCTGGACGGTATTTCAAAAGGAACTGCTCGATCTGTTTCGCGATCGCAAGACATTGCTGGGGACGTTTTTGGTGCCACTGATCATTATTCCGTTCGTGTTCTTTTTGCTGGGAATGTCTTACAGTAATGTGGAAAAGGAAGCGCGCGCCTATGTGCCGATCGCAGTCAACGGAACGTCCGGGCTGGTCGCGGCTCTCGAAAAAATCCCCGGCTCCCGCATCCTGAAGCCAGAAAATGCGGAGCAAGCCCTGCAGGCTGGAACACTTCGCGCGATTATTACGATTCCGTCGACTTTCGAAGAACAGATTCAGGCGGGAGGAACGGCTGAACTAAATGTCGCCTATGACTCTACGAATCAGAAGTCTGTGTATGCGCGAGAGATGATTGAGCAGACTGTCAAATCGTACAGCCAGGAGATTGTAGCCAAGCGTCTGAAGCATGCCGGCTTGTCTGAGCGGGCCATTCAGCCCATCTCTCCTACCTATCAAAATGTCGCTACGGAGGAACGGTTGTCCGGCGGTATGCTGGCTGGCATAATCCCGTTGATGCTCGTTGTTTCGCTGGCGTCAGGAGGCGTCGCTTCTGCCAACGACCTGATTGCTGGGGAAAAAGAACGCGGCACATTGGAGTCGTTGATGACTGCTCCGATTGCTGCCAATCATATTTTGACCGCCAAGCTGATGGCCGTGATGGTGATGAGCACCATGAGTGCCGCGGCTTCGCTGGTGTCTGTGTCGTTGGTGTTGACCTTTGGGCCGCTGGATACCGAGGGGGCAGGATTTTCACTTGGCTTTTTTTCGCCTGCCACTTTGCTCGTTCTGGTGTTGACGATTCTATTGCTAGCTGCTACGTTTGCTGGCTTGGAACTCGTGTTGAGCACCATCGCGAAGTCGTTCAAGGAAGGGCAGACGTATATGAGCGGCGTCATCTTTGCGGCAATGGTTCCTTCTTACATGCTGATGCCGCTCAACCCGGTCGATATCCCCACATTTTATTATGTATTGCCCGTTTTTAATGGTGTGGCACTCTGCAAGGAAGTCTTTTATGGAAAAGTCGATCCGGTCCATGGGCTGATCGGCCTGGGGACATCCCTGTTGTATGTCGTGGTAATCATTGCTTTGACGTCCCGTTTGTTTCGAAGAGAAGGGGCTGTCGTCAAAAATTAGAGAGGTTATTTGCCGGACGTCATGGCCAAGAATGGAAAGCTGGTGAGTTTGAGTGAGTCCACTTTATGTAGGGGTCTTATACGTATTTGTGTCTGCAGCTGGCTTTGGCGTCATGTCCATCTTTGCGGTATATGCCTACGAGGCAAGCGTATCTGTTTCCACTTTGCTGTTTTTGCGGTTCCTTTTTGCCTCCGCGCTTTTCTTTGGATGGCTTGCTTGGCGAAAGGAATCGTTTAGAATCAATCGCAAACAAGTGCTGAGTCTGTTTTGCTTGGGGGGAATTATGTATACACTGCAGTCGCTTAGCTTTTTTTCGGCTGTTCAGTATATTCCCACCTCGATGGCTGCTTTGCTTTTGTATACGTTTCCGGTGTTTGTCGCAATCTTGAGTTACTTTGTGGATAAAGAGAAGCTGCGCAAGAAAACCATTATGGCTATGCTGATCTCGCTCGTAGGACTCGGGATGGTACTCGGACTTTCCTTCGGGGGAATTCAGCCGATCGGAGTCGGACTGGCGCTGTTAGCCGCCCTTTTTTATTCGGTCTATATTGTCACAGGCAATCGGGTGGTAAAAGGACTCTCTCCCTTTGTCACCTCTGCGTACATTTCCCTGTTTGCGAGCCTATCCACGTTCTTGGTCGCACAAAAAGACGGAGGGGTTGATCTGTCCTTTGGCGTACAAGGCTGGTGGGCGTTGGGCGGCATCGTCATCTTTTCCACAGTGGTTGCGATCAGTACGTTCTTCCGGGGATTGCAATTGATCGGCTCGACAAAAGCGTCTGTTCTCAGCACACTGGAGCCGGTGGTGACTTTTGCCTGCTCTGCCTTGCTGTTGGGGGAATCGTTTAACTGGCTGCAGCTGCTGGGAGGAGCCGCGGTGCTGAGCGGGGCTGTCCTCATCGTTTCGGGTAAGGAAAAGGAAGAAGCGGCGGGACAAGCAGAGTCTGTCCGTACATCGGTTTCGTAGAAGGAAATTTCTCAACTCCTGCGCATATGGAAAGGCGCTCCCGCGAGAAAGACTCGTGACAGGAGCGCCTTTTGTATGCGATTGAAAATGCGTTATTCATTCATTTGCGAGCGGATCATCCAGCCGGCACCATACACACCCGCGTCATTTCCCAGGCTAGCTGCCACAATCTGTGTCGACTCCACGACGTACGTGAATGGGACGAAGCGAGCAAATGACTCGCGGACACGGGAAAAGAGAAACTCCCCAGCGGCTGCTACACCACCGCCGATGACGACCTTGGCAGGGTTCAGTAGGATCGCCAGATGGGACAGGGCGAGTCCGAGATAGAGTGCAGCCTGGTCGACAATCGCGAGAGACGCGCTGTCACCAGCCTTGGCCGCATCGAGGACGTCCTTTGCCTTGATAACCCCTTGCTCGGCTAGTACAGTCGCTAGTGCGGGACTTGTTCCGTTTGTTGCCGCTAGTTGACCTTCGCGGATGATGGCGGTCGCAGAGGTATAGGTCTCCAGACAACCGGTTTTGCCGCAGTTGCAAATAGAACCACCGCCTGGCGTCATGGTGATGTGGCCGATTTCCCCGCCTACGCCATTGATGCCATGGACGACATTCCCGTGGACAATGATACCTCCGCCGACTCCGGTACCCAGCGTGATGGCGACCAGATCTTCGGCACCTTGACCGGCACCCTGCCACATTTCGCCCAAAGCTGCCATGTTCGCATCATTTTCTACGGCGACCAGGAGACCTGTCAGCGCTTTCAGTTTATCTCGGAGAGGGACAGGTTTTCTCCAATGCAGATTGACTGCTTGCAGGACGACACCGTTCTTGGCATCGATCGGACCAGGGACGCCGACACCGATTCCTAGAGTCTGTTCCTTGGTATAGCCGTGTTTGTGTAGGAGCATTTCCGCCATTTGCGCCACTTTTTGCAAGATACCGTCTTCGCCCTGTGCGACGGGTGTGGGCTCCTGTATTTTGGTCACCAGCTCACCTTCTGGGGTAATCAGAGCCATCTTGATTGCGGTCCCTCCGACGTCCACGCCTACAATGATTTGCACCACGGCTGTCCCTCCCATCCATTTCATTACCATCTTTTTCTATCTTATCACGCCCAAGTCAGCATAGCGATTCCCAAAAATGGCTATACAGGATATGATGAGTAGAGAAAAGAGTAAAACCCGTGAGCGAGGGAAGGAAGAAGGGATCTGCCTTGAAACGAGCCAGATTAATCTACAATCCGAGCTCCGGCCGGGAGATCGTGCGTCGGAGATTGCCGGATATCCTTGATTTGATGGAGTCGGCCGGATATGAGACGTCGTGCCATGCGACCAGAGGAGAAGATGATGCGACCGAGGAAGCAGCACGCGCTGTTGCTCGCGGTTACGATCTCATTATCGCCGCTGGTGGGGATGGAACGATCTATGAAGTGGTAAACGGGATGGCGGAGCAAAAGTCGCGCCCATCCTTAGGAATAATCCCATGCGGAACGAGCAATGACTTCGCCCGCGCAGTCGGCATTCCCAAATCAATCAGCCGCGCCTGCGAGATCATCACCAAAGGGAAGAAAAAGAAAATTGACTTGGGCAAGATCAACAACCGTTACTTTATCAATATAGCGGGTGGCGGATCGTTGACGAATCTCACCTACGAGGTGCCGAGCAAGCTGAAAACGATGATCGGGCAGCTGGCGTATTACGTCAAAGGATTGGAGAAGCTCCCATCGCTGCACCCAATCCGCGTCCGTCTGGAAAGCCGCAGAGAGGTGCTGCTGGACGAGGAAATCATGATCTTTCTCATTGCCAATAGCCATTCTGTCGGGGGCTTCGACAAGCTGGCACCCGATGCGGATCTATCCGACGGCAAGCTGGATGTCATCGTGGTGAAAAAGATGAACATCGCTGAATTTATTCGCCTGGCGACCTCGGCTGTACGCGGGGAACACTTGAAAGACCCGAACATTTTATATTTCCAAGCAGACTACATCAAGGCGACCTCCCCAGGAACCGAAACGGTGCAGCTCAACCTGGACGGCGAGCTAGGCGGGCAGTTACCCTGCGTGGTGGAAGCATTACCAGGTCATATCGAGTTGTTCGTGCCGTAGGAAGATAGTAAAATGAATAGCAACTACTGAGGGGATGCTGATGACGCATCCCTAACGTTTGTCCGAAAGAGGAATTAGGCAGGGATTAGTCTGCCTCATAAAGGAGCAAAGAAACTGTGGCGAAGACAAGACAACAAAGAAGCGGCGCGGACCGCAGCCGACAGCGAAGGCAGAGCTAAATGTGCCCGTTCGTGTCGGGCAAACCGTGGAAGTGGAGATTACCGGACTGAATCACGAAGGAGCCGGCGTAGGCCGGGTTGAAGGATATACGCTATTTGTTGAGGGTGCACTAGCTGGTGAGAAAGTACGTGCGCGCGTCGACCATGTGAAGAAAAATTTCGGCTTTGCCAAGATGACCAGTGTCGTGGAGCCGAGCACCTATCGCTCGATGCCACCCTGTCCCGTCTACGACCGTTGCGGCGGCTGCTCCTTGCAGCACCTCGCGTATGAGGAACAGCTGCGCCACAAGCAGCAGATCGTCCGGGACAACCTGCGCCGGATCGGTGGCTTTCCTGTTGAGGGAGAAGGCGCGATTACGGTTCACCCGACGCTCGGCATGACCGATCCTTGGCGCTATCGCAACAAGGCACAGGTGCCGATCGGAGAAGAGAACGGTGCATTAGTGGGGGGCTTTTACGCGGAGAAATCCCACTCCATCATCGACATGGACGAGTGCCTGATCCAGCATCAGGCAAATGACGAAGCCGTAGCCGCTGTGAAGAAGATCTCGGTTGGCCTGAATATCCAGCCTTACGATGAAGTGCGTCACGCCGGACTGTTGCGTCACGTCGTAGCCAAGATCGGTGTGCAGACGGGAGAAGTCATGGTCGTGCTGGTCACGACCGAAGAGACGATTCCTCGTCAGGAGGAGCTGGTAGAGGCGATCCGCACCCAAGTGTCCGGCGTGACCAGCATCGTGCAGAACGTCAATTCGGACAAGACCAACGTCATTTTCGGCAAAAAGACCGTAACCCTCTGGGGAAGCGATGTGATCTACGATTATATCGGCCCTATTAAATTCGCGATCTCGGCTCGCTCGTTCTATCAGGTGAACCCGGCGCAGACCGAAGTCTTGTACAACAAGACGCTGGAGTACGTGGGCGCGACTGGCACGGAGACCGTCATCGACGCGTACTGCGGGATCGGGACCATTTCGCTGTTTTTGGCGCAGAAGTCCAAGCATGTGTACGGCGTGGAGATCGTGCCGGAAGCTATCGCGGATGCCAATCGCAATGCGGAGTTGAACGGGGTGGAGAATGCTACGTTTGAGACCGGACCTGCTGAGGTGGTTATCCCTGCGTGGAAAGAACAAGGGATTCGTCCTGATGTGATCGTGGTCGACCCGCCGAGAAAAGGCTGTGACGAGGCGTTGCTCGCTACCATTTTGGAGATGCAGCCGCAGAAGGTCGTGTACGTGTCCTGTAACCCGTCGACGTTGGCGAGGGATTTGAAGGTGCTGGCGGAGATGTATGAGGTGTGTGAAGTGCAGCCGGTGGATATGTTCCCGCATACGGGGCATGTGGAGGCAGTTGTGAGACTTGACCTGATGAGTGTCTGAATAAATAGGAAAGCACCCAAGCGTGCATGCTTTCGTGCTTTCCTATCAGGCTAAAATGTTATGAGGGAAAGTAGCCCTTTTTAAATATTTCGTACCATTCATTCAATTCATCGCCTTCTAATACACCCAATCTCTCCAAGATATGTCTTGAAAACTCCAATGCACCGCTTCCATTTGCAGTGATTAGATTCTCGTCACGGACAGACTGAGCATCTACATAATTTTGATCTCCTCTGTAATTCGGAGCTCCTTGCTTCAAATGAGGTAACGTATTGCCTGTATGTCTATGATTATCCAAATATCCGTGGTTTCCCAAAAAAGTGGTAGCATCGCAGATTGCTGCGACAGGAATATCCTTGCTCACACAATAGTCAACAATTACTTTTGCTTGCTGATTCTTTGCTTCTCTCCATCCCGTTCCGCCAGGTATGATTAACATTGCGATATCGAAATTCGAATTGAATTCTTTTACGCTATAATCTGGAAGGACCGTTAACCCCCCCATCGAAACCTTAGGCTCCTGATCAATCGCGATTGTCTTTACACGATATCCTGTTTCTGGCTTGTTTAGCTCTGAACTGACGTAACTTGCCTCCCAATCAGCAAAACCATCCGTTATAAAAATTAACACTTCCTTCAAAGTGATTCCCTCCTTGTAAAGTTTTGTACAAATGAATAGTAAGCCAACTTCACTGACAATTATGGTCAGGAAAGATAAGTTTTTTCTCTGAGCCGATGTCATTCTAGGACTGTACTCCCTATCACCTCAGCACATGTGCAGTGTTGTTCACTTTTGGTCAGGAAACATTAATAGTTGAATGTATTGGCGAAGACATTTTTCGAAGGGTGAACTCCCGCCTCTCACGACCGCCTATCTTGGCATCGACATGGGAGGAGCTGGTACCGACACTGCCATCGCAACAGCGGACATCGTGCTCATGGCGGACAATCTGGAGAAGCTGCCGCATACGGTGAACATCAGTCGGCAGGGAGTTCCGATCATGCGGCAAAACATCTGGTTCTCGATCGTCATCAAGCTGGCTGCTCTCGTGCTGATCTTCCCAGGCTGGCTGACCTTGTGGCTCGCGGTGCTCAGCAACACTGGATCGGCGCTGGTTGTCATTTTGAACAGCATAAGGCTGCTCCGGGCAATAGAATAGGATTTGCAGATGAGGCCTTTCTGGCATAACGCCGGGAGGTTTTTTTGCGTTGCCGCACTCCGTTCCGTCGCGGGATATCCAGAGAGCGCTTGACAGGAAGACACAGTCCGTCCAAAGGCACGCGGTGAGCCAGTCTACAAAAGGAGACAAAACGAGACAGGTGTCCACTTATGTTCCCCGCAAAAAGTAAAGCGGTTACAAAAAACCGCAATGTGACCTGCTTCGGCGGTTGGCATACTTTTTGCGATATCCCTTGTGTCAAAGGCTGGACCTCAATAAAACATGTTCGAGGAGGAGACACGTAAATGACAAAAGTGGATCAGCAAGTCAAAGGGATTCCGTTGTCCCGCGAAAAGGCCGCTTGGATGTACCAAAAAATGCTGGAGATCCGGAAGTTCGAGGACAAGGTGCACGACCTGTTTGGCCAAGGGAAAATCCCCGGTTTCGTCCATTTATACGCGGGGGAGGAGGCCATCGCGGTCGGGCTTTGCGCGCACCTGGACGACAGCGACACCATTACCAGCACGCATCGCGGGCACGGACACTGCATCGCCAAGGGGTGCGATCTGAATGGAATGATGGCGGAGATTTACGGCAGAGCCACCGGACTTTGCAAAGGGAAGGGAGGCTCCATGCACATTGCGGATTTGGACAAAGGAATGCTCGGGGCAAACGGCATTGTCGGGGGAGGGTATCCGCTGGCGTGCGGAGCCGCTTTGACAGCCAAGTACAAACAGACAGGCGCTGTGAGCGTATGTTTCTTTGGAGACGGAGCGAACAACCAGGGTACGTTCCATGAGGGGATCAACCTGGCAGCCATTTGGAAGCTGCCAGCCGTGTTTGTAGCGGAGAACAACGGATATGGGGAAGCCACGCCGTTTTCGTACGCCTCCAGCTGCAAAACCATCGCGGACCGTGCGATCGCCTACAACATTCCCGGCATCCGAGTGGATGGCAAGGATGTGCTGGCCGTTTATCAGGCTGCACAGGAAGCGATCGAGCGTGCCCGCCGGGGAGAGGGCCCGTCTCTAATCGAGTGCGTGACGTACCGCAACTACGGCCACTTTGAGGGCGACGCCCAGAAATACAAAAAAGAAGAAGACAAGAAGGCGCATCTATCGGAAATAGACGCGATCAGGAAATTCCGGAACGATCTGCTCAATGGAAAGCTGTTTACTGAAAACGAGCTGGATGAAATCGAAGCTGCGGTTGACAAGGCGGTCGAGGAAGCAGTCGCGTTTTCGGAAAACAGTCCGTACCCGGAGCCGTCCGAGCTGCTGACAGACGTATACGTATCGTACTGAAAAAACGATAGCAAAGGGGGAAGGGAACATGACCAAAAAAATGAGCATGTCGCAGGCAATCAACGAGGCGATGAAACTCGCGATGCGCAGAGACGAAAACGTGATTTTGATGGGCGAGGACGTAGCTGGCGGTGCACAGGTCGACCATTTGCAGGATGAAGAGGCATGGGGAGGCGTTCTCGGGGTAACGAAAGGCCTCGTCCAGGAGTTCGGCCGAGAGCGGGTGCTGGATACTCCGATTACCGAAGCGGGCTATATCGGGGCGGCGATGGCTGCTGCGGCCACTGGTCTTCGCCCGATTGCGGAATTGATGTTCAACGATTTCATCGGGAGCTGCCTGGACCAGGTGTTGAACCAGGGGGCCAAGTTCCGGTACATGTTTGGGGGCAAGGCACAGGTGCCGGTTACGATCCGCACGACGCACGGCGCCGGATTCCGGGCGGCGGCGCAGCATTCGCAAAGCCTTTATGCGCTGTTCACGGCCATTCCGGGCATCAAAGTGGTGGTTCCGTCAACACCTGCTGACGCGAAAGGGCTGCTGCTGGCATCCATCGAGGACAATGACCCCGTAATCTTCTTTGAGGACAAGACGCTATACAACATGACAGGAGAGGTGCCGGACGGTTATTACACCATTCCGATCGGCAAGGCGGACATCAAGCGTACCGGTTCGGATTTGACGATCGTCGCGGTCGGTAAACAGGTGCATATAGCCTTGGAGGCGGCGGAGCAGCTCGCCAGGAAAGGAATTGAAACGGAGATCGTCGATCCGCGCAGCCTTTCGCCGCTCGATGAGGATGCGATCTTGGGCTCCGTTCAAAAGACGAATCGGCTGATCGTCATCGACGAGGCGAATCCACGCTGCAGCATCGCGACCGACATCGCGGCCTTGGTCGCGGATAAAGGCTTCGACAGTTTGGATGCGCCGATCAAGCGGATCACGGCACCGCATACCCCTGTTCCGTTCTCGCCTGTGCTGGAGGACCTGTATTTGCCGACGCCGCAAAAGGTGATTCAGGTGGTATCTGAACTGCTTGGCGATAAATCGCTGTTGAGCGTCTGATTCAGAAAGAAAGAAAACGGAGGGAAAACCGATGGCAGTCGAGGTGCTCATGCCGAAGATGGGAATGGCGATGAAAGAGGGAACGGTTTCCCATTGGAACAAAAAAGCCGGAGATCTGGTATCCAAAGGAGAAGTGATCGCAAGCATCAGCTCGGAAAAAATCGAGGCGGACCTGGAAGCACCGGCGAACGGCGTTTTGTTGAAAATCGCTGTTTCGGAATGGGAGGGTGTGCCGCCTGGAACGGTCATTGGATATATCGGTCATCCAAGCGAGCAAATCGCGGAGGAAACGGCCGCAACGGCGACGTTCGAGACGGCTGCTCCCGAGAAAAACCCGGAGGAGCCCGTGGCTACGGCGAAGGCGGCCACGATAGCGGCAAGTCCGGCGAGTGCGAAAGAAGTGAAAATTTCCCCGGTCGCGCGCAAGTTGGCCGAGGCGGCCGGCCACCCCTTGGAATCTCTCATCGGCACGGGACCGGCGGGCAGGATCACCAAGGAAGACGTAGAAAAGGCGATCGCTGACCGGGAGGCGAAGCAGGCTGTAGCAGCGGAGGACGATCGGCCACCTGCCGTTGCCGTGGAGGAAACGATGGAGCAATTGCCTGTCACGGGCATGCGGAAAGTGATCGCTTCCCGGATGATGGCCAGTTTGCAGGAAAGCGCCCAGCTTACGATCACCACACGGGCCGATGTCACGGACTTGATCGCTTTGCAAAAGAAAATGAACGAGGTCACTCAAAAAGAGCACGACATCAAGCTGACCATGACCGATCTCATCGCGAGGGCGACGGTTCTCGCTCTGCAAATGCACAAGCAAGTAAACAGCGCCTATATCGATGACCGGATTCATCGGTACGGGCACGTCCACCTGGGAATAGCCGTCGCGCTCGAACAAGGGCTGGTCGTTCCGGTCGTTCGGTACGCGGAATCAACATCGGTGCTGGACCTCTCCCGCCGGATCAAAGCGCTGGCTGCACAGGCGCGGGAAGGGACGCTCGGCATGGAAGAGATGCAAGGGTCTACCTTCTCCATCACGAACCTTGGGGCATACGGCATCGATTTTTTTACACCGGTGCTGAATCCGCCGGAGGCGGGCATTCTCGGTGTAGGGGCCGTGCAGGAAACGCCTGTCTTCATCGGTGAGGAAGTGCAGCGGCGGAGCATTCTCCCGCTCAGCCTGACGTTCGACCATCGCGTACTGGACGGGGCGCCGGCTGCCGGATTTTTGCACACGCTGAAAAAATACCTGGAAGAGCCGTACCGGATGCTCTTGTGAAGGACGTGATGGGATGAGTGCGATTGCAGTGATCGGAGGGGGACCTGCCGGCTACGTTGCGGCGATTGCCGCAGCCCAGAAGGGCAAACAGGTCACCCTGATCGAGCAACGGGCGTTGGGTGGGACCTGTCTGAACGAAGGATGTATGCCGACCAAATCGCTCCTGGAGTCTGCCGAGATGGTTGAGAAAATAAAGCATGCCGGCCGTTTCGGCATCCGCGTGCCCGAACAGGAAGTATCGATTGACTGGCCGGGAGTGCAGAGCTACAAAAACAACATCGTGCAGCAGCTCGTCATGGGAATCGGATTTCTCATGAGAAAAAACAGAATCAAGGTGCTCACGGGCAAGGCGCGCTTTGTCAGCCAACGCCAAATAGCGGTAGAGAAGGAACAGGGAGAAGAAAGGGTAGAAGCCGATAAAATCATCATCGCTTCGGGATCAGAGCCGATTGAGCTACCGTTTGCGCCGTTTGACGGTCGCTGGGTCATCCACAGCGGACACGCGATGTCGCTTTCGGCGATTCCTGAGACATTGCTGATCATCGGCGGAGGCGTCATCGGATGCGAGTTTGCTAGCATATACAGTCGCATGGGGTGCGACGTGACAGTGATTGAAATGGCGGATCAGCTTCTCCCTGGCGAAGATGCGGATATTGCGGGCGTTCTGCAAGATCAGCTGGAACGAACCGGGGTGAAGATCTTGACCTCCACGTCGTTGACATCGGTCGACCCGCAGACGAAAACCGTTCGTTTCAAGAGCCCGGATGGTAGCGGGGAAGCCGCAGCAGAGATCGTGCTGGTTGCCGTCGGAAGGATGCCGCGGACGGCTGAACTGCAACTTGATCGGGCGGGTGTAGCATTCGGCAAGCAAGGCATTTCCGTAAACGGGCATATGCAAACGAACGTGCCACATATTTACGCATGCGGGGATGTTGTCGGGGGCATCCAGCTCGCCCATGTCGCTTTTCATGAGGGAACGGTAGCAGCCTTGCACGCGTGCGGTCTGGACGCCAAAGCCAATTATCGGGCCGTGCCGCGCTGCATCTACACGGCGCCGGAAATTGCCAGCGTCGGCCTCACAGAAAAGCAAGCCAGGCTACGATACGGAGACGTACGCATCGGGGAATTCCCGTTCTCCGTCAACGGCAAGGCCATGATTCTCGGTGAACCGATCGGAAAGGTGAAGGTCATCACGGAATCGGACTACAATGAAATACTGGGTGTGTCCATCGTAGGTCCGCGTGCGACGGAGTTGATCGGGCAAGGAACGGTCATGATCCACGGGGAAATGACGGCGGATATGATGGAAACGTTCATTTCTGCCCACCCGACGTTGTCAGAAGCCGTTCACGAAGCTTTGCTGTCTGCCATCGGTCATGCCGTGCACGCCTGAAGCATCGGCCCAACCAAAAGCCCCCTGTAACCCAGGGGGAATTTTGCTTTGCGGTCATTGTAAACGCTGCCATTATTGATTAGAATTTAGACAAAGAGAGACGACCTTGCATACATTCTGGCAGGAGTTACTTCAGGCGAGTTACTGAGGGAGGGAATGTATCATGTTTGAATTCGCATTAAGTTCGCAGATGTGGAAGCGGTTCGTTCAGGAAGGCGTACTGGATTCTTCACGGATTCACCAATCCATCATCGAATCTTGGTATCGCTCCCGGAACGCCCAAGTCAGCCCGTACTTGGATCGGGGAAGGCACATTCTGAGCGGTGAATCTCTCCGGCGCCAACAGCAAAAGAATGCTTTGCTTACGGACGTCGCTGCCCCTTTTCTCGAAAAAATGGATCGAATCGCGAGCGAGATGGGAATGATCGCGCTTTTAATCGATCCGGAAGGCTACGTGCTCTGGATGAAGGGAAGCAAAAATGTCCAGAAGGTAGCCGAAAAAATACGATTCGTAGAGGGCGTGCGCTGGACGGAAGCCGAGATGGGGACAAATGCAATTGGGACGGCGTTGTCGCTGGGGCAGCCGATTATGGTAACCGGCTCGGAGCACTATTCCATAGCTTCCCATGGTTGGAGCTGTGCTGCCGCTCCAATACGCAGCGATGACGGGGAGGTCCTGGGTATCCTCGACGTTTCGTGCCCGGTCGACCGGGCGCATCCATACATGCTGGGGATTGTCACCCAGGCCGCCTATGCGCTGGAGAAAGAAGTGAAGATCCGCTCTCATCGCGACGAGATGGAATTGATTCAGGGTTCGATGGAAGTACTGGAAAAGGAACAGCCGCTCATCATTTGCACCCCACGTCAAAACGTCGTCGCGGCGAGTAAGATGATTCGTCAGAACATTCCGAACTGGTGCGGAATGCGTGCCGAAGAAATATACATACGCGGGTACCGAAATCGGATGGAAGTGCCGATTTGCTCCGCGGAGCACGGTGGTTTCATCGGCAAATGTATCTACCTTCTGAATGCAGAGGAGCAACAGGTAAGGCAGGCCGTCTATCAGGACAAGGGTTCCGCCAAGCCGTTTCGGTTCCTCGGCGAGGCTGGCACAAGCCGTGTATTTCGACAGACGCTGGAAGAGCTTGGGCGGGTAGCTTCCGCGGACATCAATGTCTTTATCCTGGGCGAGACAGGCACCGGAAAAGAAGTGATCGCCCGTTCGATTCATGAGAACAGCAAGTGGGCAAGCGGGCCGTACGTTGCGGTGAACTGCGGCGCGATCCCGAGAGAGCTGCTGGAAAGCGAACTATTCGGTTATGTGGAAGGGGCGTTCAGCGGGGCGAAGCGAACCGGAGCGAAGGGGAAATTCCAACTTGCCCACCAAGGAACTATTTTCTTGGACGAAATTGGGGAAATCCCGCACTCCATGCAGGTGGCGCTGCTCCGTGTCTTGCAGGAACGTAAAATTACTCCGCTGGGCGGCAGCCAAGAGATACCCGTCGATTTTCGCGTAATTGCGGCCACGCACCGCAATATCCATCAACTGGTCAAAGAAGGTAAGTTCCGAGAAGACCTTTTTTATCGCCTGTACGTATATCCCGTGCATGTTCCGGTACTCAGGCAGAGGGCAGAAGACATCCCGCACCTCGTTCACCATTACTGCGAAAAGCATGACTGGGACGCTGTTTTCCCTCCGGAATTCTTTGCCGCGCTGATGGATTACACCTGGCCAGGAAACATTCGCGAGCTTATGAATGTGCTGGATAAATTGCGGATTCTCTCTACGAACAGATGCGACGACCTCTTGCATCTTCTGCATTCCTTGCTCTATCAAAACGCAGAGTTGAGCAAAAGCGTCTCCTCCAGCCTTAGCTTTCCTGAACAGAGGACGGAGGAGCACCGGGCTTCTCTTTCGTTTCGCGATAAGATATTACAGCAGCAAATGGTCGAGGCGCTGCAAAAGACGAACGGGAATGTGTCGAAAGCGGCAAAACTTCTGGGAATCCCCAGAAGTACGTTCTACAAACGAATGCACCGGTTTGAAGAAACGGCAAAACCCCCTCGCAGTTGACGGTGTCTGAGGGGAGCACTACAGGATACGCCTTCCTCTCTGCCAACTGAGAAAACGGAAGCGAAGGTACGCGAGCTCTTCAGGGGATCCTAAGACAGTAAATCAGCACGGTTTCTTTAAATCGGGCTGATTTTTTTATTTTTAGACCTAAACAATTGGTAGCAACCTGGGTCAGACAGAACGGGCATAGCCTTGAGGGGGGATAATTTCTCAAGAACGAAAATTACGCATAACAACAGTTATGGGAACTACTCTTCGCGCTTTTCCGCATACCACTCATGTGGAGAGTGTGGCGCTTTTGACTAGAAATCATGTAATCATAAAATAAATCATTGATCTCAAGCAGGGGAAAAGATCGAGGTAAACTGGTAAATCCAGCAGACTCAACTCTTTTCCCCATGCTTTTTATCAAGCCTTCATAGAGCATTAACCTGTCGTTCAATCGATCAGTGGCGAACTTAGGCATGGTACCTCTGCTAGGCAACCCTATTCTTGTCCTCAAGTCTTATGTTTTAATGGGAAAAGAATATCTAGTCGAGTAGCTACGGAAGAGGGATAACATGAAGCGTCTAACAATCGGCTTGTTTGCCCATGTGGATGCGGGCAAGACTACTTTCGCAGAACAGCTGCTATACCATACGAACAGCATCCGATTGCGGGGCAGGGTAGATCATCAAGATGCCTATCTGGACAGCCACGACATCGAGCGGACAAGGGGTATTACCGTGTTCGCCGATCAGGCGGTTTTGCACTATAAGGGTGACGTTTATTATTTGATCGACACACCTGGACACGTCGATTTTTCCTCCGAGATGGAGCGGGCGATCGGGGTCATGGATTACGCGATCCTGATTGTCAGTGCGGTAGAAGGCGTCCAAGGTCATACCGAGACAGTCTGGCAGTTGCTGCGCAAACATCGGATTCCGACGTTCTTTTTCATCAACAAAACCGATCGGATCGGCTCGGATTCAAACAGAACAGAGGAGGAGATACGCCGTCAGCTGACCGGGGATATCTGTTCCATCAAGGACCATTTCGCCGGCGGTTTCGTCGGTGAAGGGCTACGGGAGATGATAGCAGAGCGGGACGAGTCTTTGCTAGAAGCGTTCCTGGAGGGAAGGGATGATTCCACTTTTTGGCTTGGCGCATTGCAGGAGATGATACGAGAGGGGCGTCTCTTCCCCTGCGCTTACGGCTCGGCGCTGCAGGATGAGGGTGTTGTTGAATTCCTGGATCAACTGCATCTGCTGACGACAGTGTCTTATGACGAAACGGCTCCGTTCGGGGGCCGCGTTTATAAAATTCGGCACGCCTCAAACGGGCAGAGGCTAACGTTCATCAAAGCGCTGAGCGGCACGCTGAAGGTACGGGAGCTGATCAGATATGAGAGCGGCGGACTTCAATACGAGGAGAAAATTACACAGATCTTATTGTTCAACGGCAGCAAATCACACTCGGTTGAACAAGTGGCAGCCGGCGATCTGTTCGCAGTCGCCGGATTGTCTGAAGCCGAGGCTGGACAAGGGGTGGGGATCTATTCAGAAAAGTTTGCTTACGAAACCGAGCCAACGCTACAATCGAAAGTGCAGTTCGATAGTTCGATTCATGTGCAGCAAGTGCTCGGTGCGTTTCGCATTCTGAATGCGGAGGATCCATCTCTGAACGTCGTTTGGGAAGAGAGACTGCAAGAGATTCACATTCGCGTCATGGGTCTGATCCAGTTAGAAGTGCTGGAGCAGGTAGTAAAGGAGCGCTTCGGTTTCGTGGTCTCTTTCGGCCAACCGGAAATCTTGTATAAAGAAACGATACAGTCTGCTGTGACGGGTTATGGACACTTCGAACCGCTCAGGCATTATGCGGAAGTGCACCTCCTGCTTGAACCGGGGGAGCGAGGCAGCGGGATCCATTTCGCTAGCGTATGTCATCCTGATGACCTCAATTTTAACTATCAGAATCTGGTTCGGTCTCATCTTTACGAACGGGAGCATCATGGGCTACTGACAGGCATGCCGGTCACCGATATGAAGATCACGCTGCTAAGAGGCCGTGCGCATAACGAACATACCCATGGGGGCGACTTCCGTGAGGCCACCTTCCGCGCGCTGCGGCAGGGGCTGGAGAAAGCGGATAACCTACTGTTGGAGCCCTATTATGACGTCAAAATCAAGGTGGGAATCGACGAGATGGGAAGGGTGCTGTCTGATATTCAGCGCTCCTCAGGCACGTTCGAGCCACCGCAGACGTCGGATACCCATGCGGTCATTACGGGAAGGGTGCCCGTGTCGACATTCATGAACTACAGCACCGAGTTCGCTTCTTTCACGCATGGACGAGGAAGCATCCGCTGCGTGTTTGGCGGCTACGACCTTTGCCATAATACGGAGGAAGTGATCGAAAGGAAAGGCTACCAAAAGGATGCTGATTCTCTCTATACATCCTCCTCGATCTTCTGCGCCAAGGGGGCAGGATACTCGGTGCCGTGGGACGAGGCGGAAGCCAAGATGCATCTGCTCTGAGCGGAACCAGAGATGCTTCCGAGTAAGTATTGGGATAGCCGGATACATTTCCATCCGCTGAAGGTAGATGACCATGCTGCCGGTTTTAAGGATGTCCAAACCCATTAGACCGTGATACCGTCTCGGTTTTGAAATTGGCAGCTATATGTTATTCTGATCATTAGAAAAGATGTGATGGGAGTGGTTGCCATTGCAATTGACCAGCCAAAAAACCTTTAACCAACAACACCGTAACACAACATTTAAATGATAATGGAGTGAGCATATGAGTAAAGCTAAGGGTAAAGGCGGAACAGGTAGAGGAACAGACAAAAAGGGCTGGAACCGATGGCAAGCGAGTGCTAAGAAAGCAAAGAACGCACCAAAACCATATGTAAGTAAAGGTGGAAAAAAAGCGGATGGCGCAAAGACCACTAGCAGTAATAAAAGTGATTGAAAACAGAAATGGATAAAATCAACTACGGCAAAAATATATGTTTTGGCTTTACTACCCCGTGAGCTACGGAAGACGGGGTAGTTATGCGATCCGACAGGCATCTCTTCGAAAGGCACGGAGCCAACAGCTCGTGTCTTTTTCTCGTTGAGGAAAGTTTACGTGCTTCACCGTACGAAGGAATCTTTGCGCATAACAAATATTGGACTCTGGGACTCCTGTGTATGCTGATCCACTCATCCAATTTCAATTATTTAAAAACCGCACAAAAGCCACGTACAAACTGGTAGTGATAAAATAGGCAGGGGACCAACGTCTGCAATGGATTACCGGCTATTTTCATCGTGAGAAGAGGGAAACCCCCTCTAGCTCCAGAAACCCCCGTCACACCCAAAACCCGTCCTATGTTACTATGAAGGTTATATGATCAAGCAATCATCTTCTACACATAGACATCCGGAATGGGGACAAAATCTTGAAAACGTTTAAAAAAGTTTATATAGAAATTACCAGCGTCTGCAATCTCGCTTGTAGCTTTTGCCCGCCGACGGAGCGCACGAAGAGCTTTATCAAAGTGGAGGACTTTTCAAAAAGATTAGACGAGATCAAACCGCACACCAATTTTATTTATTTGCACGTCAAAGGGGAGCCGCTGCTCCATCCCAAGATCGATGAGTTGCTGGATATCGCTCACGAAAAAGGCTTCAAGGTCAATATCACGACGAACGGAACGCTGATCGCGAAAAATCGGCATAAATTGCTCGGGAAGCCTGCGCTGAGACAGATGAACTTTTCGCTCCACAGCTTTGATGGGCATGAGGGTTCTACCAACCGCGAAGGTTATCTGCGGGAGATCCTCTCCTTTGTCCGTGAAGCGGAGCAGCATAAAGTCATCTTTTCCTTCCGCCTGTGGAACTTGACGCAGGACAACGCAACAAACGTTCAAAAGAGTAGGAACCGCCAGACACTCGAAGTCATCGAGAAAGAATTTGGCCTCGATTATAAGATCGAAGAAAAGGTAGTGCCAGGCAGCGGAGTGAGAATTGCCGAGACCGTCTATTTGAACCAGGATTATGAATTCCAGTGGCCGAGCTTGACTGCGCCTGAGGACGATGGCAAAGGCTTTTGCCATGGCCTTCGCAGCCAAGCAGCCATTCTCGAAAACGGGACTGTCGTGCCATGCTGTCTAGATGGAGAAGGGGTCATCAATCTGGGGAATATCAATGAGACATCCTTTTCCGACATTGTGGATGGCGAGAGGGCAAACAACCTCGTCGATGGATTTTCCCGCAGGGAGGCTGTCGAGGAATTGTGTAGAAGATGCGGATATCGCCAGCGGTTCGGAGCGTAATGTTTGCTGGCTGGCTGCGACAATTGGAATCAAAGGTGTTGTAAATGGGCAAGTAGTGCCATAATAGTAAGGACGAAAGACAAAAGGAGATTGAGCCGTTTGAATACGAGTGAAGTGAAAAATGAGTTTCCCCCTCATTACGAGGATTTAAAAAAATCAGCCAATCGAACGTCGAATTGGAGAGAACGTTTAGAAGCTGTTGAAGAGCTGGGCAAGTGGAAAGACACCCAGACGATTGGCCTATTAAAGCGTATCTTGATCAACGATTCCGTGTACAAGGTACAACAGGCAGCCTTCTACAAGCTCAAGGGATTTGGCGAAGCAGTCCAATTGCCGCCACAGAAAAAAGGCGATTTGATTAAAGGGACCACGAAGAGCTTGGTAAGAATCAAGAAGAGTTTACCAAAAGGTCATACGTTTGAAGAGTTCAGAGAAAAGCTGCAGAAGATGAGAACGGATATATATGATTCGTACGAAGGTGAAAAAGGGGAAGACTTTGAGCAGTGGCTTAAAGACACTTGGGCTTCGATGTAGAAAAACAAAAGAAATGTAAAGCGCGAGGGTGGAGAGATGTACGTAATCTTTCCACCCTTCACTTTTTGGAATCGCCTATTAGACATTCTTCTCCAGAACCATATTTCGTTCTTCAAAAACACGCTTCGCGGTAAAAATGGCATTTAGCACACGAGGAAAGCCTGTATAGGGAATGCAATGGGTGATCGCTTCGATGATTTCATGGGCAGTGAGTCCGACATTGAGTGCCGCATTGATGTGAACAGTGAGCTGTGGTTC
>JARDZO010000132.1 GCA_029240815.1 Brevibacillus sp. | reverse complement strand
ATTCACATGGCATTTATCAACAATATGAATGATCCGAGTGTTTTCAGCGAGGAGAATCCAGTCACCATGATTCCGTTGTACGAAGACGACTTTGTTCTTGTCACAAGACCAGGACACCCGCTCACTTTGCTCCCGACGGTTTCTTTTTCCGATCTACAGCACTATCAAATTTTGTTTATGGGTCAAAAAACATCCATATCCAAACATATGTCACAGATTATGGAAAACCATTTGGTTAAGCGAGATGAGTTTGTGGAAATCAACAGTATTCCAGGGATAAAAGAAATGCTCAAGAAGACCGACATGATTACTTTTTTCCCACGGCTCGTTGTGAAAAGTGACCTTGAGAGTCATGAATTAACCGAAGTGCCCGTAGCTCAGCCTGTCCGTTCCTTTATCACGTACTTGGCCTGTCAGCACAATGAAATGGACCCGCATCTGCTGCAGGTCATCAAAGAAACGGTGGAGTCCACGATTCAAAGTCTGCAGCTTCCTTGCAAGATGCTGTTTGCGAACGCTTGACCGAAATATCGATAACCTCGATGGCTATATCTAAACTAGCAATTGGACGGTTCTCCTTTTATCCGGTAGCTTTGAAGTATAAAGATTGTAGGAGGTAAGGAGAGCATGATTATCGATATTCACGGTCACGTAGTTGCTCCACCAGAGCTTTATGCATATCAGGCATCACTCATGGCGAGCCGAGGCGCACATGGCAGAGGCAAGGTAAATGTTAGTGATGAAAAACTGATGAACGCGGTTTGGGGTAGTCGCCAAGGCGAAAAGAAGACGCACATCGAGCTCTTGAATGAAGTAGGGACCGATATCCAGTTCGTCTCCCCGCGACCTTTTCATGCGATGCATTCTGCCAAGCCGGAAAAGATCGTCCACTGGTACACCGAAGAGGCGAATAACCTAATTGCTCGTGTATGTAAATTGTTCCCGAATCGCTTTTTGGGAATTGCAGGATTGCCGCAAAATGCTGATGTCAGTCCGAAAAATGCGATTCCAGAGATGGAGCGTTGCATTAAGGAATTGGGCTTTGTCGGTATCATGCTCAACCCGGATCCAAATGAAGGAGTAGGAACACCGCCGCCAGGTCTGGGTGATGAATACTGGTACCCCATTTATGAAAAGGCAGTTGAACTGGATGTACCGATCCTGATTCACTCCGCGAGCTGCCAATCGCATCGGGAAAGCTACAGCTTGCACTTCATCAACGAAGAAACGATCGCTGTCATTTCTCTCTTAAACTCAAAAGTATTCGAAGTTTTCCCAACATTAAAAATTGTCATCTCGCATGCTGGCGGCGCTGTTCCTTATCAGATCGGCCGTTTCATGGCAGGACGCTACCGCACGAATGCAGAGCCGTTTGAAGAGAGCATCCGCAAGCTGTATTTTGACACTTGCCTGTACACAAAAGATTCGTTAGAGCTATTGTTCAAAACGGTAGGAGTCGATCGTTGCATGTTTGGGACAGAAAACCCTGGGACAGGTTCTGCCATCAATCCGAATACCGGGATGTACATGGACAACACCAAGCCTGTCATTGAGAGCATCGAATGGCTGAGCGAAAAAGAAAAGAACATGATTTTCAGTGAAACGGCGATCAAGGTCTACAATTTAAGACGATAGGAAAAGGAGGAATGAACCGTGGCGAACATCGTATTGGGAGTAGCGACTTCACACAGCCCTCAACTCAGTACTCCTACTGATCAATGGCATCTTCACGTGGATCGCGATCAGATGAAAAAAGATCTGCATTTTCGTGGTAACGTTTACAGCTATCAAGAGCTGCACGATCTGAGGAAGTCAGAAGGTCTCGAAAGTGAAGTGAGTGAAGAGAAGTGGCAAGAAAGATACGATCAGTGGGAAATTCGCATGGCAGAGGTACGCAAAAAACTGAGAGAGGCGTCCCCGGATATCCTCGTGGTTATCGGCGACGATCAACGCGAATTGTTTCTGGACGACGGCATGCCGACCTTCTCTGTTTTCTGGGGAGATAAAGTCCAGGTGATTCCCCACGAAGGCTTGCATCCTTCACTGGAAGCGGCACGTTGGTCCAACTTTGGGGAGCAGGTCGAAACCTATCAGACCGAACCTCAGCTTGGTCGACATATTGTGGAGCAAATGATGAATGAAGGGTTCGATGTAGCACAGCTTACTCGGCAGGCAGAGGGGCGCGGGATTGGGCACTCGTTTATTTTTACCAAACATCGCCTGATGGAAGAAGATCTGGACATCCCGATAGTGCCGATTATGATCAACACGTATTTTCCTCCCAACCAACCGACAACAAGCCGCTGCTACGCATTTGGGAAGGCATTGGGCAAGGCGATTCAATCATGGGACAGTGACAAAAGAGTAGCAATCGTAGCTTCAGGAGGGCTCAGCCATTTTGTTGTCGATGAAAGCCTGGATCGTCTCGCTCTGCAAGGACTGCAAAACAGGGACGAGACGTTGCTCGCATCGATACCTGAAAATCAAATGACTTCTGGAACATCGGAAATCAAAAACTGGGTCGCGGCCGCTGGTGCGCTGGAACATAAGACGATGACGTTGCTCGATTACATCCCTGCGTATCGGACAGTAGCAGGCACAGGATGCGGAATGGCGTTTGCCTGGTGGGAATAACCAATCGATTTGGGCAATAGCTGATCTCGTCTTTTGTACACGGATCATCGCAAAAGACGGACTCTTGGTAGTCCGTCTTTTTTAAAATGGATGAGCTGCTTACATCATTTGTAAAAGGCGGAGAGAACGGTTCAACTGGATAACGAACGAAGAATATGTAAGCGGTATCAATTAGCAACAGGAGTACTACTAAAAAACATGGTTGGAGGAAATCGACAATGACAGCCGCCTCTCTACTCAGGTTTGAACACGTTAGCAAATCGTATGGGGAAAATCAGATCGTGAAAGACTTGTCGATTGACATCAAAGACGGTGAATTCGTCGCGATATTAGGACCTAGCGGATGCGGAAAGACAACGAGTCTCCGAATGATCGCTGGATTAGAGCCCTGTAACGGCGGGGAGATCATGTATCAGGGACAAGTGATCGATTCTCCTGACCGAGGAGTTTTTGTCCCACCCGATAAGCGCGGTATGGGCATGGTGTTTCAATCGTACGCGATTTGGCCGCACATGACCGTCTTTGAAAATGTTGCTTATCCCTTAAAGCTTCGACGAACACCTAAGGACAAGATCAAAGATGAGGTGGAGAAAATTCTCGAGGTCGTCGGACTAGGGGAAATGGCAGAGCGAAAGGCTACTCAGTTGAGTGGTGGTCAACAACAGCGTGTGGCGTTGGCACGCAGTCTCGTTTTTCAGCCTAAAATTCTGCTTCTAGATGAACCGTTCAGCAACCTGGACGCCAAACTGCGGGAACAAATGAGGATCGAAGTGAAGCTTCTCCAACAGCGTTTGGGGATTACCGTCATTTTCGTCACGCACGATCAGGTGGAAGCCCTGAGCTTGGCAGATCGCATCATTATGATGCACAAAGGCAATGTAGAACAGGAAGGGACACCACAGGAAATCTATGAGCGACCCCAGACCCCGTTTGTCCGTGACTTCTTGGGGAAGACCATTATGTTGGAAGCGAAAATCGACGCTGTCTTGCCAAACGGCGAAATTGGAGTCGTAAAAGAAGGGGCGACAGAAGTATCGCTACGCACGAATAATCACTTTATACGCAGCCCGCGCGTCGGTGATCGATGCCTGATTGCAGCCCGCTCAGAAGATGTGAGCGTGCAACCTATGGATGTGATCGACTCGGAAGCTATGGATGAAAAGGAACTGTACTTTTACGGTATCATCCGGACGTTGCTCTTTATCGGAGACCAGTATGAAGCCTTGATTGACTTGAGTGGTGGGGAACAGGTCCATCTCTTGATTCCGAAAAGCTACCAATGGTATGAGGGGCAATCCATCATCCTGCGATATACACGGGAGGTGAGCATATGGCCAGAGTAGAAGTAGCTCCTTCTGTTCGGGAGAAGGTGAAAAAGAGGCCGAACCCGATTTGGAGAGCGTATTTTCAAGGGAAGAACCTGATTTATACGATCGTCTCTCTCGGTGTCGTTTTTGTGGTTCTCTATCCCGTTCTTCTTTTGTTCATTAACAGTTTTAAAGAAGGATCATTCGGTCAGGAAACTGGTTGGGGGTTGGCAAACTGGCGCCTCGCTCTATCTGAGCCCGACTTGCTCTCTGCTTTAGGCAATACACTCAGTCTTACCTTTGTACAGCAATCCATTGCGATCGTGGTGGGGATTTTGCTGGCATGGCTCATCGCGAGGACAGATCTACCGGGGCGAGATTGGATCGAGTTTGGTTTCTGGGTCACGTTTTTCATTCCGACACTGCCGATGACCCAAGCGTGGATTCTGCTTTTGGATCCGGACCGAGGTTTAATCAATCATCTATTTGCGGCCATTCCCTTTTTAAGCTGGTTGAAATTCGATATTTTCAGCTGGTGGGGAATTGTCTGGGTGCATCTGGTGACGACTACCATCGCGATCAAGGTCATGTTGCTGACGCCAGCGTTCCGAAACATGGACAGTTCTCTGGAAGAAGCATCACGTGTCCATGGTGCTACGAACTTTTCCACGTTGGTTAGAATCGTGGCCCCGATCATGGCACCTGCCATTCTCGTTGTCCTGCTGATGGGAATCATTCGTTCGTTAGAGGCGTTTGAGGTGGAGCTGATCTTGGGCAGTCCGCAGCATATCGACGTCTTCAGTACCAAAATCTATCGATTGATTAGCCAGTCGTCTCCAGAGTATGGCGCCGCCACAGCATTAGGTTCCTCTGTCCTGGTCTTGCTTTTGCCGCTGATTTTATTTCAGCAGTGGGTGAGCCAGCGGGGAACATACGCAACCGTCAGTGGAAAATTCAAGTCTGTGCCGTACCGATTAGGGAAATTTCGCTGGCCGATCTTTGCAATCGTGATCGTGCTGGTTTTGATGATGACGGTTCTTCCTTTGTCAGCTCTATTAGTCGGAACATTCATGAAATTATTCGGGTTCTTCACTATTGCTGATCCGTTTACCCTTAACCATTGGAAGCAAGTGATCAGTCGTCCCGATTTGATCCAGGGCTTAACCAATACGTTAATTCTTTGCTTTAGCACGGGAATTTTGGCCATGTTTTTGTACTCGGTCATCGCGTATATTGTCGTCCGGACCAAGTACAAAGCAAGAGGCTTTCTGGACTTTACGGTATGGCTGCCGTCGACTCTCCCTGGCATTGTCGTCAGTCTGGGGATGCTGTGGCTGTTCCTGAGCTTTCCGCTATTCCAACCGTTATACGGGACGATCTTTATCTTGATTTTGGCGATTGTGCTGGCTGCTGTGACAACAGGAACCCAAGTCCTCAAATCCAATCTGACACAGCTGGGAAATGAATTAGAGGAAGCCTCTTGGGTACATGGTGCGTCTTGGTGGTATACCTACCGCCGTATCGTCCTTCCCTTGATTGCTCCAGCGATGGCTGTTGTAGGGATCTTCGGATTCTCCGTAGCTGCGAGGTCGACAAGTATTGTCGTGCTGTTGTCCACGAGCGAGACCAGACCGCTTTCTGTATTGCAGCTGAGCTACATGGGCGATGGCAGTTATGAAGCCGCGTCGGTAGTCGGTGTGATCATTCTATTTTTGACAATTGGCGTAGCTTTGGTTGCCCGAATCTTTGGTCTCAAACTCGGAGTCGGAAAATAAGGAACGGAGGTAAATAGAAATGGCGGAGCAAACGTGGATCGAGAGACTTTCCAAGCTGGATTCTTGCGCGGTTTCGGATGCAATGGAAAAGGTGGGCCTAAAGGGAGCCGTACTCGGTATTCGTCCGATGTGGTCCTGTGAACGTATCGTTGGTCGAGCCGTGACCATCAAAATTAAACCAGTAGGGCTTGTTCGACCGACACAGCATTTGTGTACACCTGCAATCGAGGCTGCAGAACGAGGTGACATTTTAGTCATCGACAATGCGGGTCGAGTCGATGTGGCGACATGGGGTGGAATCCTTACCTTTGCAGCAAAAGTGAAAGGTATTTCTGGCGTTGTGATTGATGGTGCCTGCCGTGATCTGGATGAGAGCCGCGAGCTCGAATTTCCGGTCTTTGCGCGTACTGCCGTCCCTGTCACAGCGAGAGGTCGCATTATGCAAGAGTCTTTTAATGAGGAAATTCAATGCGGCGGTGTGAGTGTCAGTGCGGGTGATTTGGTGATCGCGGATAGCAGCGGCGTGGTGCTCGTTCCTGCAGAGAAAGCAGAGGAAGTGATTACGGCTGCTGAGGCGATCGCCGCACGGGAAAAACGCATGGCGGAAGAGATCGGCAAAGGCCGTTCTGTCGTGGAAGTCATGGAAAGCATGCAGTACGAGGCAATGAACGTAGCAGAGGGGGAAGCCGAAATTGGATAAACTCATCGAATCATTTAAAGCGATATCGATTGCGGCCGTATCCGATGCCATGGATCGTTTAGGGATTCATGGTGCGTGTGTAGGAATTGCTCCCGTTCAATACGGCTATCAAATGGTCGGTCGTGCTTATACCGTGCAATATTTGCCCGTCGCCTTGGAAAAAGGAACGGTGGGAGACTATATCGACGAAGTGGCAGAAGGCAGTGTCGTCGTGCTGGATAATGCCGGTCGTCTGGATTGCACGGTCTGGGGCGATATTTTGACTTCGGTTTCCCATATGAATGGTATAGCAGGAACGGTCATTCATGGCGTTTGCCGGGATGTGAAGTGCAGCCTGGACCTGAAATACCCCATCTTTAGCAGAGGCACATTCATGCGTACAGGAAAAGATCGGGTAGATGCCGTCGCTTTTCAGGTACCCGTTTCACTAGGTGATGTACAAGTACGGCCGGGTGATATCGTCTACGGTTCTGACGATGGCATCCTCGTCATTCCGCAAGAGAGAGAGGCAGAGATACTGGCTGTCGCTCAATTGATTGAAGAAAAGGAAGAAGGCATCCGTGCAGAGGTATTGAAAGGAACGCCTTTAAAAGAAGCTCGGGAAAAGTTCGGGTATCATCAGCTGCAAACGAAAACGAATTAAAAGACAGGGAGAGAAAGGGGGCGGAATATGTCCAGAATCATAACAGAGATCCATCGACCAGATCAGGAAATGATTCGTCTGGCTTCACGATTTTCTGCTGCAACTCTGCTAGAGGCGGCAGGGAAAAAAGGGGCACTCCCATCCGGAATAAAGCCGCTTAGCCCCTTCATGAAGATATGTGGTCCGGCTGTTACGGTCAGCTCCCCTCCGCAGGATAACATCATGCTGCACGAGGCCATCATCGCAGCCCAATCGGGCGACGTGTTGGTGGTGGAAGTTTCTAGCGTGTATGAAGCGGGGTATTGGGGAGATATCATGACGCATGCTGCGATCTATAAAGGACTGCAGGGACTCGTCATCGACGGTTGTGCTCGTGATGGGGAAGACATCCGACAAATGGGCTTTCCCGTTTTTTCCCGAGGATTATGCATTCAGGGGACGGGCAAAAAAGGCGGAGGAACGATCAATCATCCCGTTGTGATAGGGGATGTGACGATTCAACCAGGGGATCTTGTCGTGGGAGACGGCGATGGTGTCGTCGTGATCGCGAAGAAGGAAATAGAGGATGTTCTTCAACGCGCGCAGCAACGCGAAGACGAAGAAGAGCGGGTACGCAAGCTGCTGAGCCAAGGGAAAACGACCATGGAAATATACGGTTGGAAATCTGAGCTGCTTCAGCCGTAATGAGGGCTCTTCCTTAGCCTGTGAATGCTGTATTCACAGGCTCTTTCACATGTGTAGAAAAGTTCTTACCATTTAAAATTTTTCGTTTGACTTTTGATGTGAATCGAAGTACATTTTTGTTATACGATATTGTTTAACAATTAAAACGATTAGAGAGATGGGGTATTTGCGCGGTGAGTAGACAAACGGAAACCGCTTATCAGTTTATGAAGGAGAAGATCTTTGACGGCACGTTCAGACCTTCTCAAAAGCTGATTGAGAGTCAACTGGCTGAAATGATCGGCGTGAGCAGAAATACGGTTCAAAAGGCTCTGCTGAAGCTGGAGCAGGAAAACCTGGTGGAGATCGAGACCAATAAAGGCGCGACCATTAAGGCATACACCTTAGATGAGATTATCCATTATTTAGAAATTCTGGACGTCTTGGAAAGTCTGGTGGTGAAAAATGCGACACATCATCTGCAAAAAGAAGACATGACCCATCTGGAAAACACAGTCCTGCAGATGGAAAAGTGCTTGGATCAAAATCAGCTGGATGAATACACCAGCCTCAGCATGGAGTTCCGGGAAATCATCTACAGAGCCGCAAAAAATCAAAAAGCAGTCGAACTGATACGAGGCATTCGAACACCATTGCGTCGCTATCAGCTACGCACCATGCTTCTTCCTGGGATCAAAGAAAGCTCGATTAAAGAACACCGTCGCATGTATGATGCTTTGCAGCAACGGGATGAGCAAGCGGTGGAAAATGCCGTTCGCTCTGACTTGACCATGGTGCGGGAGAGCTTCCTGCAAAATTATCAGTTGTTGCTCTAATGACACGTTCATGTTCAACAAACGAAAGATCAAAAAAGACAGCTTATGGCTGTCTTTTTTGTGTGATACAAATAGGGATTGTGATAGCAGATAGCGGAGTTAATGGAGCAATCATTCTTATATGGACCATAGTGGCAATTGTTGTAGTTACTGCTGTTGGTATTGGAGCTCTTGTCAATCATTGGGTTGCTAAACAAAACGGTGAGGGATGATGGTTTAAACTTTACTTCCTATTTTGACGAATACAATCTAAATTCGCCGATTACAGTTATGCCATCTAATTTATACAAAGGAATTGATCGATAACCGACTGCTTCCATGGATTTTTGGTAAGCAATAGCCTCCTCCGGTGAAGAGACCGATGGAGACAGATCGGATGATTTTACATAACCGACTATTCCGTTTTCACCTTTTGCTAACAATAAGTCTGGTTCTTTTGATGGTCCAGGTAAAAGTGAAAGCCCACTTCCATAGGTTTGCCCTTGTTCATTGACTGGATAATTAGGGACTTTGTCATCAACAGTATTTATTACAGTTGGTATACTAATCACAAAAATCAGCACCAAAAATCCAGCAAGAGAGATTCTTTTCACCAGATCTGGTGAAAGAGATACTAAGTCAAGCAAGGTGGAAGTGACCCAAATTTAAGTACTACACTTCATCAAGTTCGAAGCTGTTTTCACCTAAATCAGTGAATCCTGCAAGGGGTTTAGCCACCTCCTCGGGAGTGAGAAGATGGGGACATTGGAACCGTTTGTTGACCTCATGGTTGGAGGCATTTTTAAGTTTATTTTATGGGTAAAAGAGTCTTTGTTTGCGACAGGAGCTTTGCAACTAGCTGTTTTTGTATGACAACTTTTTGTGGTATTTGCAGTCATATACACAATTGTACCTAGATTCCTTCGAGGAATTGCTAGCGCTGCTACTATTCTAGGTGGAATATTTTTGTTTGCTAAATTGATTAGCTGACACACCTATATTTGTCATACGAAAACCTTCTAAATGTGAAAGGACTTTTTTTCGCGAACCCATCCTATCGCCTTGAAACGAAGCGGCCCTTTTAGTAGGCAAGAAGTAACAGGAAATGATTACCTCTCGCCGAATATGGAAGAAGGGAAGGGGGCTTTTTATGTCAATTGAACTCGATGAATTACAAAGATGGACATATCAATTAAAATCAGAAAAAGAGGAATTAGAGAATATAACAAAAAAGGGCAAGGAAGAGCTTGAACGATTAAAGATCCGATGCGACACATTAGAAGATGCAGTCTGGTCCTGGAGGATTACGGATCCTATTGCAACCGATTCTTTTATGGATCAAGCGAGCGAATTAAGGGGAACTATTGATCGGAAAGAAGCAGATTTCAAAATTAAACACAGAGAAATTAAATCAAGAATTAATGAAATTGATCGCTTGTTAACCACAATAGATGCAAGAATTTCGCAGATATAAGCACCAAGGCGGTGCTTTTTCTTTTGCAAAACAAACGCAATTGGTTATGACGTGGCAAATGTTAATCGGTATCTCCGGCATCGTGATCGCAATCAATATAATGGTTGATTGCAATCATCGTTCCAAGCCCCTTTGAAAACATACACGGTTATTTTATGATGGGAGACCCTTGAATCTAAGAGAAAAAATCAATGCGTTCAAGGATGATTTATTAGTCGTTCGATAGATCAATAAACTAAGCCAGTCTAACTTCAACATGAACTGCACCCCAATTGTTAGACACATCTAACGATTGGAGGTGCAGTTTTTTGTCTAAGTTTACTGCAAAAGATAAATTATCAGCGGTTCTTCGCTATTTGTACGGCAGGATTGAATAGTCTAATCCTAATTTTTTAAGGTAAGTGCTTTTCTTATGCTGATTTTGCGTTCACGATATCCATTTCAGGCTGATCACAGATGCGAGAATCAGGCTGATGAACAAGATGCGCTTCCACTCCTTCGGTTCTCCGAAAGCCACCATCCCCAGAATTGTGCTCCCCACTGTCCCGATGCCCGTCCATACGGCGTAGGCTGTGCCCATGGAAATCCGTGTCATGGCGAACATCAACAGCGAAAAGCTTGCAGTGAACGCGGCGATGAGAAGGAACCAGGAAGCCCAACCGCGGCGGTTCGCAACGTGTTTGATCGCAAGAACACCAAGCACTTCACACAGACCGGCGGTCAACAACGCCATCCACTCCATTTTCCATCCCCCTCTCTTTGGAGTCCTCATCCCGGGTCACCAGCTTGAGCCCGATCACACCCGCCGAAAGCGTCGCGATGAACAAGAGCTTAAGCGGATAGACCGGCTCATGGAGGAGGAGGGTTTCCGTCATCACGGTTCCCGCTGTGCCCAGTCCCGTAAAAACCGCGTAAACCGTGCCGATGGGCAATTTTTTCGCTGCGTCGATCAACACCTTGAAGCTGTACAAAATCGCTGCGGCGGTAATGATCCATTCCCACCATGCGGTTGCATGCTTCAGCCCGGATACCCATACCACCTCAAAAATTCCGGCCAGCAGCAGAAACACCCACTCTTTTTTCAAAGCTTTCTTCCCCCTGTTGAGTCGATTTCTTACCAACAGTGTAAATCAGCAATTGCATAACGTATAATGATTGATATCGATGTTTGTATCATTTTTTGTGATGCCTTGTGCGAAGGGACGGAGAACGTAGATGGAGTTAACGGACCTCAAAGTGTTTTTGGCGGTTGCGGCGGAAGGCAGCGTATCCCGGGCAGCCGCACGACTGGAATACGTCCAATCGAATGTGACGGCCCGGATTCGCAAGTTGGAAGCGGGGCTGGGCGTTCTGCTGTTTCACCGTCATCCCAAAGGAGTTACGCTGACCGACAAAGGAACCGTCTTCCGGGATTACGCGCTCACCATCGTGAATTTGGCCGATGAATCGGTGAAAGTGGTGCAGGAAAAGTCCTACCCGAGCGGTCCACTCGCGATCGGGGTGGTGGAAACCGTCACTTGCGGAAATTTTATGAACACGCTGTCCGAGTTCCAAAATCGCTATCCGGATGTGTCCCTCTCCATCGTAACCGGCGTATCGCCGGAGCTTGCGTCCATGGTGCTGAACCATCAACTGGACGGGGCCTTCGTAACGAGTGAGGTGCAGTCACCAATGTTGACGACCGAGTACGCTATACAGGATGAACTGGTCTTGCTGAGCAAAGAAACGGGTGCCGGTACCCTCGATTTGAAAAAGGTGAAATGGGCGGTTCATCCAAAGGGATGCCCGTACCGCAAAGCGTTGGAAGAGTGGCTCGCGAGCAGGGGGATTCTGTTTGAAAACATCATCGAAATCAGCTCGCTGGAAACGCTCCTTAGCTGCGTCAAATCCGGGCTTGCGGCAACGCTGCTTCCGGCTTCCGTACTGACGGGTGAATATCAATCCCTGGTGGCTCATCCCATTTCAAAGCAGTACGGCATGACGACCACAAGCCTAGTACGCCGTAAGGACCGCTTCTCCAGCAAAGCCTTTGCCGCTTTTGCCGAGATGATCAATCACAGCGGTCTGTAGTGACGGACGTTCATCCGCCTGTATCCCTGCCGTCAGTCACGGCAAGTTGTTGCCGCCCACTATAATCGATTACTTGTTTATGCTGAATGGAAAGGGTATCGATGGCGCAATAAACACAAAAAGAGGCTGCCAGTTTGATCTTCCCCCTGTTTAGTGGACAGCACTAAAATAAGCCTCATTACGCAACAGCCTTAGTTCGGTATTGTACCGGGCTAAGGTTGTTTAATTTCGCCCGAAACGGCACGTAGTTATAGAAGGGTATGTAGTTCTCAACTGCTTCGATAAGTTGCTCTTCAGAGGTTAAGGTCTGTAGACGGAGACACTCGGGTATCAAATGACCGAAAAAGCTATCGACTCATGCGTTATCCCAGCAAATCCTATTACGGGACATGCCTTTCTCCATTCTCTCTTCTTCATTAAAAGTATACTATTGTAATGCTTGTGAATATATTGGAACCCTTGTTTTTCATTTGGACTTATAACACTGTGCTTGAAGACCGCAATCTTTTGCGTTGCGGTAGTCATTTTTTGCGGGTTACAAGTTCTTTTATTGCGATAAGATGATTCCAGACGGAACCTTTCCCGTACTCATTCAATCAAAATGGGAGAAAAATTTTCAGGGAGGGAAATCAAATATGGAGTTTACAGATAAGAATGAACGTATCACTTGTGGAAGCAAATACGAAAAATGATGGACAGAGGAGAATCAAAGATGAAGTTATTATTACGTGTCGTTGTCTATGTAATGACGTTCGTTATACTATTCGGAGGGAGCGGTGCGTTTAAGTATATTCGCTCAAATCAGGAATATTGGATTCCCACTCGGCAAACACCGATGCCTGCTTTACAAGACGTGAGCGTCCCTGAACATAATCCGAAAAAACCTACAGTAGCTGTCCTTTTATCCGATCCGACGACAGAAGTGTTTGATTTTATGGTTCCGTATGAAATGTTTGCGATGACTGAGTCTTATAACGTATATGCAGTTGCCCCGGACAAAAACGTGAAAACACTCTCTGGCGGTTTGGATCTGATGCCGCACTATTCTTTTGATGAACTGGATCGCTTATTAGGAAAAAGTCCCGACCTTATTGTGATCCCGGCCATGCCTAGGGTTGACGAAGCTAAGTATAAACCTGTCCGGGAATGGATACAAAAACATGCTGATACGAAGTTGTTAAGCATTTGCGCTGGAGGGGTGAATCTCGCCGATACAGGTTTATTAAAAGGGAAAGAAGCAACCACCGACTGGAAAAGTTTTGATTATGATGAAGTCAAAAGATATCCCGAAACAAAATGGAGAAGGGATCTGCGTTATGTTGCAGACGGGAACATCGTCTCTTCAGCAGCTCTCACTTCAGGAATCGATGCTGTCCTCTATGTGATCTCACAACAAGTAGGCGAACCTATGGCGGAGAAAATAGCGAAAGAGATGAATTACCCTTCGTATCATTTCGTAAAAAATCCGAAGGTAGACCCATATTATGTTGATCGAACCGAATTGATTTTTTCGTTCAACCAAGCATTCCAATGGAACAAAAAAAGCGCAGGGGTATTGTTGTATAACGGGATGGATGACGGAGCACTTGCGACGATTTTTGATACCTATGCTGCTTCTGGTACAACCAAGGTGCACACCATCTCAGATGCCAAGCAGCCTATCGTTACGAAGTATCATCTTAACTTGGTCACCCGATATCAAATGTCGAATGCGCCGAAGCTGGATCGAATGTTTATTCCGGGAGTGGAGGCGGAGTCTTTAGCTGCGGCAGATGTCAAACAGTGGAACGAAAAGGGGAATAACGTGGTGCCTGTGTTCATTCACAGCGGCTCCGCGGACAGATTTATCTTTGATGCTCCGCTTGAAGATTTAGCCAAGCAAGAGGACGTCCTAACTGCTAAATATGGTGCCAAGCGATTGGAATACCGCGTCACCAACCTAAACTTCGAAGGCAACCCGTTTTCCTATGAAGCTTTCGGTATACCAGTTTTGCTTACTTTAGCTGCATTGCTTACAGCTTTTTATATGGATAGACGATTCATTCGAAAAGTGAAGAGAGGTAATCATCAATCATTGCCGCGTTCATAAGAGGGACTTGTTACGAGATAGGCAGACAGGATTCCACCACTCATCTCTTACCTATTTCGAAATTTTATCATAACTATCCTTTACAGATGCGTGAACAATTGCTCGCGAAGTTTGGAGGACACTCAAATATAGTTTCTGTATATCTAGGAGAAGGAAATTGAACCTCTTTACTATTCAGCTAACTAAGTTCGATATCGGATCAAGCACAATAGAGGCTGCTGGTGATAATAACCGGCAGCCTTTGCTGAACGAACGGGCATATAAAGGAGAGCACACCAGTCATCCTAAATCATCTTATTAAAACGAAGTGCGAACCCTAAATATCTAGTTATATCAAGGTTTCAGCGGGCTATAACAGAGTGGATCGTAAGACTGTTTTGACCTGCATACGGGGCATGTGGAGTCGGTAGCGTTGCTGGTGAAATAACATTTTTAGAGCAGCTTTGCAGTGTGGGCAGCTCTTTAGCTTTGTGGTTTCCTCCAGATATGATACGATTTCAATGAGGTATCTATAGCTGTGAGAAATCATTATCACGTATTTCCGCTACCGATTCGAGGTTCTCATCCTTAAGGGTGAAATCTCCATAAGAGAAGGGAGTATGAAACAATGAATGTAGAAACGGTTATGCAGGAGC
>JARDZO010000131.1 GCA_029240815.1 Brevibacillus sp. | reverse complement strand
CTGCAACTGCAACTGCATCTCAGACAGCAGCCTCCGATGTGAAAAAAGTAGTCTTTTCTTGCGACGCAGGAATGGGCTCCAGCGCGATGGGAGCAGCCGCTCTGCGGAAGAAATTCAAGAATGCCGGACTGGAAGACATCACGGTGATCAACACGGCAATCAATGACATACCAGATGATGCGGACATCGTCATTACACACAAGTCTTTAACGGACCGTGCTGTGACGAAAGCACCTGATGCCGAGCACATTTCCATCGATAACTTCTTAAATAGTCCGGAGTATGACAATCTCGTCAAACGCCTAGTCTAAAGGGAAACAACGCTAGTGAGAGCTAGCGTTTTCCCTCTTTTTGCAAACGGGGGTGAAGCCTTGCGAGTATCGTCGCGACAACGAGCCATCATCGAGATTTTGCTGCAGGAACAAAAAAGTTTGACTGTAGGTGCCATTGCTGAGCAGATCGGTGTAAGCGCACGGACCATTCACCGGGAACTGGACGTTCTCGATTCCTTTTTTGAGCATTACGGTCTGAAGCTGGTTCGAAAAGCGGGTGCCGGAGTGGAAGTAGCAGGTTCCCAGGAACAGAAGCAATCTTTACGTATGGATGTGCTCCACCAGACAACGACCGAATACACCGCACAGGAGAGAAAGGTCTTGATCCTGTGTGCATTACTGGAAGCTAAGGAGCCGGTAAAACTTATTTCGCTCGCTCTCGACTTGAAGGTGACGACGGCGACGATCAGTCATGACTTGGATGATCTGGAGATGATGCTTTCCCATTACGAGCTGACTCTCTTGCGAAAAAGAGGATATGGTGTAGAGCTGAACGGCTCCGAGTCGTCCAAGCGCAGAGCCATCAGCCGATTGCTATCTGACCATCTCGATGATCATCAAGTGATCGACATCATCAGGGAAAACATCCAAAACAAAAATTTGCGTGACGTTGATTCGATCTCTGAACGTCTCTTGGGTTTAATTGACAAGGAAAAGCTGATCAAGGTGGAAAACGCGCTGAACCATTTGGAGGAGGAACTGCCTTATTCGCTGGCGGACAGTGCCTACATCGGATTGGTTACCCACTTGGCGTTGGCCGTGGAGCGCGTTGAAAAGGGAGAGAACATCCATTTCGACGAGCTTACCTTGAATGAATTGATGGGGACTTCGGAGTACGAGGCTGCCCGAACAATCATGGAAAGACTGAAGCATACCTTTCAAATGGAGATTCCAGCAGCAGAAATCGGGTACATCACGATGCATCTGCGCGGAGCCAAGCTGAGAAATTCCCAGGATGAGTTCCTGTGGCCGGAAAATGCGGAATTGGTAGCCACGACACAGCGGTTGATCCAGTATTGCGAAGATCGATTGGGCATTCCGCTCCGAGATGACAATTCGTTGTTTCACGGGCTTTTGACGCATCTGGAGCCTGCGCTTTACCGATTGAAACGAAAGATGGAAATACGTAACCCCATTCTCGATCAGATCAAGGCAAACTATGCAGAGCTGTTTACGGTCACGAAAGAGGCAGTCACCCAGGTTTTCCCGGAATGGCACGTTCCTGATGAAGAGGTCGGGTATCTGGTCATGCATATAGGCGCTGCCTTGGAGAGAACGAGACAAGAGCAGCAACGGTACCGGGCACTTGTCGTATGCTCCAGTGGGATCGGGTCGTCCAAAATATTAGCAACTCGCATCAAAAAAGAAATTCCAGAGATTATCAGTTTGAAAAACCTTTCTGTATTTGAAGTAGGGCGTGTCCCTCAGAGTGAATACGATTTGATCATTTCCACCATTCCTCTACCGGCGAGTCCTATGGAGTATGTGGTGGTTAGTCCGTTATTGCCGCAGGAGGATATCCAAAAGATCAAATACCATTTGCACAATACCGGTCAAACGCGGCAGAAAACGACGGAGGTACCTGATCGCCTTTTCGAAAAAGATCAGGCTGCCCGACAATTGAAAGCGATGAGCCATTTTGCCGGATATGCCAGTGAACTGGTGGAAGGCTTGTTGGTGCGGACGTGGGACAATCGTGGAAAAAGCATGGAACAATTGTTGACCCAGATAGGTGGGGAGCTGCGGGGGAAAGGGAGTATTCGCACGGTGGATACCGTTGTCCAGCAATTGCTGGCTCGGGAAAAGCTGGGCGGATTAGGTATTCCCGGTACGGCTATGGCGTTATTCCATGGTAAGAGTGAAGAGGTCAAGACAGTATCTTTTACCCTCCACTTGCTCGAAGAACCGATCCAGCTCAAATCCATGGATGAACAGGAGATGTCCATTCACGTATTGTTGCTGCTTCTCGGCCCGACAGAAATACCGCGGGAAGGCCTGGAAGTGCTGAGCGAGATTAGCTCCATGCTGATTGAAGAAGAAACACAGAGCATTTTTGAATCGGGAGAAGTGCAGCCTATTGCTGATTATATAGCAGGCAGATTGTATTCCTTTTGCCTGAAAAAGACAGGATTGGAGAGAACAAAATGAATAACTTACTGACAGCAGATAAAATCATGATGAATGCAAAGGCATCCAGTAAAGAAGATGCGATCCGTCTGGCAGGTGAACTGCTTGTTAAGGGAGGGCATGTCCGCCCTGCTTATGTAGATAAAATGCAAGAGCGTGAACAGCTCGCGACCACGTATATCGGCAGTGGAGTGGCGATTCCTCATGGCACCAATGAATCCAAGCAGGAGATCCAATCTACAGGTATCTCTATCGTGCAAATCCCAGACGGTGTTGATTTTGGTGAGGGAAATGTTGCTTATTTACTCATTGGGATTGCAGCAGTTGGCGACGAGCATCTAGAGGTACTATCGAATATTGCTGTGATTTGCTCCGAAGAGGAGAATGTTACCCGTGCCGTTCAAGCCAAAACACCGGAAGAAATCATCGCCCTGTTCGCAGAAGGGGTGTGAGGAACGATGCTTGCTGTACATTTTGGAGCAGGGAATATCGGCCGTGGATTTATCGGACTGCTGCTGAATCAGGCAGGATATGAAGTTGTTTTTGTCGACGTCAATCAGGGCCTGGTCGACGAGCTGAATCTACGTGGGTCGTATCACGTGCAACTCGCTGCAGAGGGGACTCCGTCTTCCGTAGTGCAGGGAGTTCGCGCCATTCAAGGGCAAGACGTTGATGCTGTCGCACAGGAGATCGCGCATGCGGATCTGGTCACGACGGCAGTCGGTCCACATATTCTGCAACATATTGCTGGGGCAATCGCCCAAGGCATCTCCAAAAGGCTGGAGAGTAACGCTCGTCCTCTCAACGTCATTGCGTGCGAAAACATGATAGGTGGGAGCGCTCAGTTGAAGGCGCATGTGTATGGGTTCCTGAGCGAAACGGAGCAGGAGAAAGCGGGCGGAATCATCGCTTTTCCGAACGCCGCTGTAGACCGGATCGTCCCCTTGCAACAGCATGAGGATAAATTGCTGGTAACCGTCGAACCATTTTTTGAATGGGTCGTGGATCAGTCGCAAATCGTGGGAGGGACACCGGATATTGAAGGAGTCACGTATGTCCCTGATTTGGCACCGTACATCGAGAGAAAGCTGTTCACAGTCAATACCGGACATGCCGTTATTGCCTATTTAGGCTATCTGTACGGGTATACGACGGTTGACGAAGCACTCCGAGATGACGAGATCAAAAATGCGGCCAGAGGAGCTCTACAGGAGACGGGAGCCCTCTTGCTGGAAAAATATCGATTCGAGAAGGAAATACACGAAGCGTATGTAGAAAAGATCTTGGGTCGATATGCCAACCCAATGCTCTCTGACCACGTCACACGCGTAGCGCGTTCACCGATCCGCAAGCTTTCACCCAATGACCGTCTCGTGGGTCCGGCGATGCAATGCGTGGAGCGAGGCCTTTCTGTGGAATACCTGGGACTGGCGATAGCGGCAGCCTTGTTGTTTGATTATCCCGAGGATCCTGAGGCTGTACAGATTCAATCCGCACGAAAGCAAAACGGCCTGGAACAAGTTATGCGTACCTACACAGGCATTCCAGAGGGGAATCCTCTGACAGAAATCGTGTTGGGGCACGTCCGTTCTCTTCTTGAACGAATCGGTACCCATTAAAGCAAAGGAGGAGCATCGATGTCCCAAAAAATCGTTGGTGTGAAAGCTTCTATAGGCATTGCCATTGGGAAGGTGTTTTTGCTCGCCAATCCCGAACTTGAGATCAAAACAATCTCCATCGAAGAACCTCTCGCGGAAATCAAACGATTCCAGGATGCTCTTGAAAAGGCAAAAGCCGATTTGCAAGGAATCGCCCAGCATGTGGAAACAGAAATGGGGGCGGACAAGGCAGATATTTTCAAAGCGCATCTCCTCGTGTTGGAAGATCCAGAGCTGATTGATTCCGTCCATTCCAAGATCGAGCAGGATCGGGTCAATGCTGAGAGTGCGCTGGATGAAGTGGCGACAGGGTTCATCCTCCTTTTTGAGCAAATGGACAACGAATATATGAAAGAGCGAGCGGCAGACATCCGCGATGTAACCAAACGCGTCATGTCCTACCTATTGGGCGTGGAGTTTGCGACACCATCCAATCTGACGGAAGAAGTCATTATCGTGGCAGAGGATTTGACGCCCTCGGATACGGCACAGTTGGATCGCCGTTATGTCAAAGGATTTGTGACCGATATTGGTGGACGCACATCTCACTCGGCGATTATGGCTCGCTCGCTGGAGATTCCTGCAGTAGTCGGTACGAGAGACATTACACGTGTAGCCCGTGCATCGTCTACGATCATTCTGGATGGACATGAAGGGATCGTTATTCTCGACCCGAGCGAAGACGAAATTGCCGCTTATCAAAGCAAGAGAGCAGAAGACGACGCCCAAAAGGCGGAACTGGTGAAGTTGGTCCAACAAAAAACCGTGACCACGGATAATCATCATGTCGAGCTTGCTGCCAATATCGGCAGTCCGCAGGATTTGGTGGGCGTTCTCGCAAACGGAGCAGAAGGTGTCGGACTTTTTCGTACGGAGTTCCTCTACATGGGAAGAGATCAATTTCCGACCGAAGAGGAACAGTTTCAAGCGTACAAACAGGTGCTCGAACAAATGGAAGGAAAGCCCGTGGTCATCCGTACGCTAGACATCGGCGGGGACAAACATCTGTCTTACCTCGATATGCCAGAAGAGCTGAATCCATTCCTCGGCTTCCGAGCCATACGACTGTGTCTGGACAATCAGGAGCTGTTCCGGACGCAACTGCGTGCTCTGCTTCGGGCAAGCGTATCCGGCAATCTGAAAATCATGTTTCCGATGATCGCTACGTTAGAAGAATTCCAGCAAGCAAAGGCGATCCTTGCGGAAGAGAAAAAAGGATTGCAGGAAAGCGGTGTCGCTGTTTCTGATCAAATGGAAGTGGGTATTATGATTGAGATTCCCGCTGCAGCCATGATGGCCGATCAGTTGGCTAGTGAAGTCGATTTCTTCAGTATTGGAACCAATGACCTGATTCAGTATACGATGGCAGCAGATCGCATGAATGAACGAGTAGCGTATCTGTATCAGCCGTATCATCCTGCCGTCTTGCGTTTGATCCATCAAGTGATCAAGGCTGCTCACGCCAAAGGCAAATGGGTAGGGATGTGCGGAGAAATGGCAGGCGATCCAATCGCGATCCCGATCTTGCTGGGGATGGGTCTCGACGAGTTCAGCATGAGTGCCGCCAGCATTTTACCCGCTCGCCAGCTGCTTGGCCGCATGAGCAGAGAAGAAGCGGCAAAACATACAAATACCGTTTTATCGATGAGCTCATCCAAACAAGTGGAGGAGTTTGTCCGGCGAACCTTTGAACAAATTAACAGCTAGGGAGGCGCACCCAGATGGAGCAGAAAAATATTATTGTGCAACTGTCACAAGGCTTGCATGCTAGACCTGCAGCTACTTTTGTGAAAATCGCGACTACTTTTGCGAGTGAGATCAAGCTCTTGAAGAAAGAAAAAGTCATCAATGGGAAAAGTATCATGGGTATCATGGCTGCGGCGATCGCAAAGGGTGAAGAAATCACGCTGATCGCGGATGGTGCGGATGAGAAGGAAGCCATCGCCGCATTGGAAAAGATACTGTTGGAACAAGAATAGTCAGCTCGCCCAGAAAAGTCCCTCTACGGAGGGGCTTTTTTTCCATAGAGCAGTTCTTGCGTGTCATCGTTGCCCAGTGGGGTCAAACGCTTTTGCCGCCGCTGTTCGTCCAGCAAGGTTGCCATCCATTGCCGAACTGGCTCTGTTCGAGGGGTGGCATAGACGGGGGAAGCCAGATTAAACACCTCCAACGGATCTTCAGTGATATTGTACAATTCGTACTCATCGGGAGCAGGTTCCCTGTTCTCAAGTGCGGTTTCGCAATCAAAGTAACGGGAGTACTTCCATATCGTTTTTTTCTTGTTGAATAGGACGTTGGCGATGACCGTCTCGATTCGATTTGGAGCTACTACAGATTGATAAGGTTGCCCGAGAAGGCTCACTTGGTGTTGGCCTTTCGTGACGTCATCCGCGGTCATGAAATAGAGAGGTTCATCCAGCCGTTTTGGTGTGCCCGTCCCCAGGATAAGTGAGGAGAGATCGCGTCCAACTGGAGCTCTCACTTCACTGTGTGTTTGTTTGAGATCAGCTTGTAATGCTACCGGGTCAGCTCCGATCAATCCCAGCAGAGTAGGCAAGATGTCGACATGACAGGTGAGCTGTGATGTGGTTTGCGGTACGGGATACAGGTAAGGATTGTGAACCACGAAGGGAACGTGAAGAGCTTCTTCGTAGGCACAGTAAAATTTTTGATGGAGATTGCCGTGTGCATTAAGCAAATCTCCGTGATCGGCTGTAAATACGATGATCGTTTCTCGGTACATGGAGGATTCTGAAAGAGCCTGGAGGATTCGCATCATTTGCTGATCGGCATTTTTTTGCAGCTGATAGTAGAGGCGGCGATAAAAGGCATTGTCTGTGATGGGTTGGAAAGCTTGCGGATACACGTCCCGATAGCTGGATTGGCAGCGTGGTTTTGTCCGCAACGTCTCTCGCTGGGTAGGGGGCGGATCTACATCGGGAACGGAATCTTCGACGTGAAATTGGAAGAACGGCAACTGCTGCGTGATGTCACCGAATAACGCGATGTCATGTGGATTCACAAAAGAGGCGACGATCAGCCAAGGCTGGAAGTCCTGGGAATGTGGAATCTGACTTTGCTCTTGGTCGAGCTGGTGAATCAACTGGACGACATCTGAACCGTAGACCACATCACGCCCATTAATGCCAATCGCAGCGGATGAACCAGAGTTATGTGGAGCACCCCCAGCTGGTTCCGGGCCGATCCATCCCGAAAAACCGTAGCCGTTTAGACGGTCTGCCTGAAGGTACAAATGTTCGAGTTCAGAATCAGGGATGCCGGTTCCGCGTTGATAACTGGGGATGGACCGATGGGTTCCGGGTATCGAGATGTCCGCATAAGAAAAATGCCATTTTCCTTTGTAAAATGTCCGATAGCCAGCCGCTCGGAAGTAATCGCCTAAAGTGGGTACGGTATTTGGATCCAGCCAAAACATGTCACTGTCGGCTGGTCTTTTTGCTGCGCCGCTCGTTTGTGAAACGCCGTGTAAAGATGGATACTGTCCTGTAAACAAAGTGGCACGGCTAGGTGAGCAGGCTGTAGCCGATACGTAGTGATTGGTAAATTCCATACCGTGGCTGCGTAAAAAATGATGCGCCTGAAGCTGTTTTTTGCTCCATGCCTTGATGGCAGCATTTTCATAGACGGGCGGATAGCGTTCTTCATCGACGAGGATCATCAGGATATTGGGACGTTTCCTCAGCAGGCGTGTGGGCATAGGGACAGCCCCCCTTTCCGGCAGATCAAACCGCTATCATCATACGAGAATACTCGTTGTCCTAATCCAAAAAAATTCGCCGAGCGCAGAAATGCCCGGCGAATAGATCCTGTTTGAGCGATTAGAAAGCATGATTAGATGAGCAGAAAGGACAGCACGGAAAGCAACACGGAAGTGATCGACATGGCGATCAATGGACGAGCGGCTTTGGTGCGCAGGGCACGCAGGTTCACGTTCAGGCCAAGACCGACCATCGCCATCGTGAGAACAAACGTGGTGACATTCGAGACTCCTGTTTGGAAGCCTTCCGACACAGGAATGAGCGATCCAAGCACGTAGCTCCCAAAGACGCTCAAGACAAGAAAGCCAATCAGGAACCAGGGAAACTCGATTTTGGAGCCGCCTTGTACTTTTCCGGTACGTTTCATCCAGTACATGAGGATAAAACAGAGAGGGACGAGCAGCAGGACACGGCCCAATTTGGCCAGCAGTCCCATAGCGAGACCATCTTGCCCGGCAGGAGCTGCTGCCAGAGCGACGTGCGCGATTTCGTGCAGACTGATTCCTGACCACATGCCGTATTCCACAGGCGTCAGTGGCAAATACGGACGTAAAACGGTGTAGAGGATCGAGAAGATGGTCCCTACCAACGCGATAATTCCTACGCCGATTGCTGTATCTTCTTCCTTGGCTTGAATGATGGGGGATACTGCTGCGATGGCTGCGGCTCCGCATACTCCAGTACCAACTCCGAGCATGAGGGAGAGCGATGGTTCTGCTTTCAACCATTTTGCCAACAGGAGAGTCAGAAGGATGGCGAAGACAATGACCCCGGCATCGTACACGAGTAGACCTAGACCTTGGTGCAAAACGACGTCGATATTGAGCTTTAATCCGTACAAAATAATGGCTAGACGCAAAAGTCGTTTTGCAGAAAATTGGATGCCCGAACGTATCGCCTCAGGGTACCCCCAAAAATGTCGATAGACAACAGCGATCACGATCGCGCAGGCTAATGGACCGACATGGTCAAAACCGGGGACTCTCGACAAGCCGTATCCGAGTAACGCAATCAAGAAGGTAAACGCGACACCGCCGATCCACAGCGAACGTGGAGAGACTCCGGCGCTGGACTTTGCTGATCCGGCGTTTCTGTCCACGGGCGCATTTCCTTTTATATGGGTAGCCATTTGTGACTCACTCCTTTAACGGTGTTTCCTTCATCAGCATAATGCAAGATGTACCATAAAGAAAATAAATCATCTGCATGATAATGATAAGTAAAGTTGTATAATGAAAGTCAACGATGAGTGAGGTGAGGGAGATGGATCAACAATTACGTGTCTTTGTGACGGTGGCGGATCGGCAAAACTTCTCTCGCGCTGCCGAGGATCTGCACATGACACAACCGGCTGTCAGCCAATACATCCTGTCATTGGAGCGGATGATTGGTACCAAGCTTTTGGAGCGTAGCAACAAGTATGTACGGCTGAATAAAGCAGGCGAAATCGTGTATCACCACGCCAGAGAAATCTTGGGTCTCCACACGCGCATGCAGAGTCTGGTGGATGATTTGATGAATACACCCAGTGGGCGGTTGACCATAGGTGCCAGCTATACGTACGGGGAATACGTTCTTCCCCATGTGGTTGCCCGGATGAGAGAGTACTATCCCGCCATTACCCCCACGATCACGATCCACAACTCGACGGTCATCGCGGAGCAGGTAGCCAATCGCCAATTGGATGTGGGCATCGTCGAAGGGGAGTATGTCGATGAGAAGATGTGCATTGAGCCTTTTGCTGATGATCGGATGTACTTGATCGTTTCCCCTCATCACCATTTAGCCGGGAAAGAGAAAGTCGCCCTTGCGGATTTGGAAGCGGAGACCTGGATCGTGCGAGAGGAGGGCTCCGGAACACGCGAAGCAGCAGAGAAAATGTTCCGTCAACTACAGATTGCCCCAGGCAGATTGATGGAGTTTGGCAGCACACAGGTGATCAAGGAATCGGTAGAGGCTGGGCTAGGCATCAGTCTGCTGTCGTACTGGGCCATTCGTAAAGAGCGAAAGCTGGGCACACTCGTTACACTCAAGGTCGCAGGCACTCCAGTTACCCGGAATTTCTCCCTGCTGACAAAAACAAACGAGTTTCATACCAAAGCATTGGATATTTTCATGGATCTCATACGTAATCATTTGCCAGAGGGAGCCCATACGTAACAAAGGGAAGCAGCACGATTGGAATTCGTGCGCTTCCCTTTGTTTTAGCAGACAAGTGGAATCTTATTTCACGGTAATGGTTCCCGTCATGAAGTTGTGTGGCTTGCAGTAGATGGAATAGATCCCAGGTTTGGTGAATGTGGCAGTATAGGTCGCGTCCTTGTTGATGGGACCGCTGTCGAAAGTACCGTCTTTTGCCGTCACGGTGTGGACCGCATCGTCGAGGTTTTTAAACGTTACAGTGGAGCCAGCTTCGATCGTCAGCGATTCGGGTTTAAAAGAAAAAGATTGAATATCCATGGCATAGGTATGAGTTGCATGAGCAGATGCGGGAGGCACTTCCTGGTTTTTAGCGTCGGAAACAGGTGTGGTGGCATTGGATGTCGTCGTCTGATGGCTCTTAACGGCTGTTGTTTGAAAGTGTATTACCTTTTGTATGACAGGCGAGATAGGCTTGTGATCGGCACCGACCAACTGGACCGTTAGGGTATGCGTACCGGGCTTTACATTTTCAAAAGTGACCGGTGAGTTGGACACTTGCTTAAAGGCGAGTTTTGGATTGGAGGCATCTGTATCCAGCCAAAGATGAATGTGTCCTTCTCCAGGTACGACTTCACTATGGGCGCGGAAATCAGACAGCTTGAAGTTGGTCACGGAAGTGTTTACCGTCACTTTGTCGCCGGACAGGATGCTTCCTTCCTTTACGCCGGTAACCGCTAGCGACGGGGGGGCTGCGGTGGTAAAGGTAAATTCTTGTTTGACTACAGGAGAAATCGGTTTGTGATCGTTGCCAACTAACTGAACGGTCAATTTGTGGGCGCCGGATGTCACTTTGTCAAAAACGGCAGGTTCGCCGTTGATCATTTTGTAAGCAAGTTTGGGATTGGTCGGATCCGTATCGAGCCACACATGGATATGTCCTTCTCCCGCTGTTGCCTGCGCATGCTGGCGGAAATCTGCCAATTGATGATGGAAAGCTGTCACGGACACCTTTACCTGATCGGTGTACAAAATATCGCCATTGGCCGGGGAAACGATGAGGAGTCCTGGTGAGTCCGGTGATGTCAAAGCGATAGAGTTCGTGGCTTTTTCATACCTGACGCTCATCCCGAGATGCTCCGCGAGAAAGCGGACAGGCACGTAAGGAATACCCTGAACGAGAGAAGGGGGTGTATCCAAGGTAACGGAACCACCGTTGATCGTAGCGATTTTGCTGCCCGGGGCGAACCGGAATGTATTGGCATCCTTTTTAATCGTGATAGACTTGGCTTTTTGATCATAGGTGTATGCAGCCCCAACGGCCTGGGCGAGTGTGCTTGCCGGAACCAACAGACGATTGTTGGATGCAAGCAATTCCCCACCCAAGCGCAGCGGCTTTCCATCCATTGTAATGGAACTGGCAGAAGATGCTGATGGCGGAGCGGCATCAACCCAACCAATACCCATTACACCTGTGAGCAATGCACTGCAAAGTAATACAGCTGCCGATTTTTTCATGTTTGTTTCCCCCTCCAAGTTTTGGTGTGACAGAAATTTCCTGGCCTTCGCTGAAGGTAACGCAGGGGAGGGTGAAATGGTTTGATCTATCGTTATGTGCCCAACACTTTTTTTCCGCGAGGTTGGGTTCCATTTGCGTCTGGCTCCAAGGTGATGCCGATTGCCTCAAATGGGAGGGAAGGGTCTTGCATGTCGTAAATTAGGACACCGGTTCCCTGACCATCTACCCGAAAAACGCCGGCGCTGCGCCGCTTTCCATCGTGAATCAGCCAGACCTGGTACGCTTCTGTTCCTTGTGTGGTAGAGAGCCCTTGCATATGCAGCACGAGTGTTTTTTGGTCGCCCTGTTTGTACATCCAGGCGTTTCCTTTTGCCATAGCTGTTGCGTTATTGGTCGCTTGCAATGAATAGGATTGCACCACCTGTGCGGGCGATTGGACGTACTCATGTGCAGTCAGTTGCTGTCGGAGCTGAATGTTATTCCAAACGACTCCCACTAGGGCAATCACCAATCCAGCCATTACGAAACGGCGAGAAGCAGGCGGCCATGTTACCAGACGCTTGCCAAACTGCTGGTACCAAGGTAGGACTTGTGCGGTATCTGGTTTTTCTTTTGGTTCAAAAATCGTGTTCATCACTTCTGTCTTCAAATCGACAGGCACATCCACATTCTCCGGCTGATACGGTATTTGGAAAGGTATCAACGCCCATGCCTCCCGTAATTCATTCACTTCCTGGCGACAAAATGGACATACTGCGAGATGGTCGTCGATGAGGCGCTTCTCTTTCTCTGTGTATTCTCCAATCGCATAAGCGACCAGTTCATCTGATAAAGAACAGCGGTCACGGGTTTCCACAGTTACCCCTCCATCTCTGGTATTAAGTGGTTCCGCAAGATTTTCAAGGTTTGGTGCAACCGACTCTTGATGGTACCGAGTGGCTCGTTGCGCATCTGGGCAATCTCACTGAGTGAGTACCCCTCCCAATACAGCGATTGAATCAACTCAATCTGGCTCTGAGAGAGATACCGATATGCCTTTTCCATCTGTTCGCGCATCAACTTGCGGGAGATCACATCAGCTGGATTGTTGGCAGGATGGTCCGGGATGTGCTCATAGTGCTCGGGTGAGACGGGCACGTAGCGTTGATTCCGCTTTTCTTTTCGCAGATGATCGATCGTGATGTTACGGGTAATCGTAATCAGCCAGTTCACAAACTGCCCCTTTTCGGCGTTGTAGCCGGTTTCTGAAGTCCACAGGCGGGTAAATACAGCCTGCACGATTGCTCTGGCATGCTGCTCGTCCTGAGTGGATTTGAGCGCGTACGAGTAGACAAGCTTGATGTAGCGGTCGTAGAGTTCTTCCAGCGCAGGGCGGTGTTTCTGCATGACGAGTTGCATCAAGTCCGCGTCAGTCCAGTTTTGCATGAGACAGGCACACCTCTTTTTCTCCTGATCTCTACCTACTTTGAAAAGGTAACGATGCCAAGTCTCGATCGGTTTGATGGAAAATAAAAAAAGCTCTCCTTCATTGTAAAGGAAGAGCGAGAATATCAGGGGAAAATGGACAAAACAACAGACTGATCGCAGCGGGCGTCAGTCTGTCGTGCCTCCCCTTATTCGTCAGGGTTCTGGAGTGTGAGGCAAAATGAAGTACCGTTTGCGGAGGTATTCAGCAATTTCACATCGCCGCCATTGGCGTTAGCCAGCATGCGGCATATCGTCAATCCCAAGCCAAGTCCATGCTTTTTCTTCCGTTTACTGTCTCCTCTGTAATACCGCTCGAAAATAAAAGGCGCCTCCTCAGGGGGGATCCCTCTGCCGTTGTCTGTGAGCTCGATGGAGAGGAGCTTTTCTGACTGCCCGATCTTGAGTTCAATCGACGAAGCTCCTGCTGCTGCGCTGTTGTTCAAAAGGTTGAGCAGAATCTGCGTGAGATGGGATTTGTCACAGGTCCAAACGAGCTCTTCAGGCATATCAAAAATCGATACGTTTACCGCAGAAAAGGCGGGGACAGCACGCCATTGCGAGACAATCTGATTCAAATAGGAGGCTAGATGAACAGAGGAAAATTCTTTGGCAATCGCACCTGCTTCCATCGAGGTGAAATCGAGCAGGTCATTTACCATGGTCTGGAGTCGTTTGGCTTCGTCCATACTGATCTGCATGAATTCGTCGGCTTCTTTCCCGGTAACGACGCCGTCTTTGACGGCTTGGATCATTCCGCGAATAGAAGTGACTGGCGTGCGCAGTTCATGAGAAACGCCAGCCAGCAGATCGGTCCGCATGCGCTCCAGCTGTCCGAGCCGGTTTGTCATGTCGTCAAAGGAATGAACGAGCTGACTGATCTCCGATTCCTTGATTCGGGTTGCATCCGGCAGCTCGGGGCGGTAATTGCCATCCGATACTTGCTGCGCTGCTACAGCCAGCTGTCGCAGAGGATGGGTCAAGGAGCGGGAGAGGACATAGACGATCGCCCATCCGCAGAGCGTGATCACACCAATGGAAACCATGATCATGATGTAGGTCTGGACTTGGTCAGTATTGAGGCGTGTGCTCACATAATATACCCCCCCGACCGATTGCTGCTGGTAATACGGAACACCGACTCGCAGCCAAGTGCCATCCTTGGTATCGATGACTTCCCTAGACTCTTTTTGATCATTGGCAGGAGCAGCAGGGTTAGGCAGAGTGCTTAGCTTGACGCTTGTCGTGCTGTTTATTGCCGGACTCAACACTTGTTTGTTTGATTCATCATAGATCTGCACCACATGATCGAGTGGAACACTGGGCATGACTTTCAAGGTCAGAGTCGCAGTGGATACATTCCCAAGGGCCGGAACATCGGCGGTGATGTCAGAATGGATTTCCTTCGTCGGACCTGCGATGGTGGACTTGGTGTCGCTCACGGTGCTAGTGGCCATCGTGATGGGAGAGACTTTCATAGTGGCGTTTAGCTTCGCCATAGGAACGACTTGGGCAGCCTTGGAGTAGGAATCGGCAAGTAGAAACGTTCTGGCTTCCAGGATCTCAAATTGCTGCTCCATCGTGTTTGCCCGGATCCAATAGATGCCGAACAAGCCAATTCCGATCAGCATGATCAAAAGAATCATCGCATAACGCCACGTCCAGTAACGCAACAGAGGGACAGAGGTGACGGGCCTAGTAAACACGCAAGCTGTACCCCATTCCTCTAATCGTACTGATTTCTCCCTCTACTCCCGACCATAATTGTAATGCCTTGCGCACGCGTTTTACCGCTGTATCCACGGATCTGTCCCCTCCTTCAAAATCCATCCC
>JARDZO010000130.1 GCA_029240815.1 Brevibacillus sp. | reverse complement strand
TAGAGTATAGTGGATAGGAGAAACGCCATGCAGAACAAACTTGCTTTTCTCGGACCCCGTGGTACCTTTTCCGAAGAAGCGGCTCGATCATTACCCATCGAGATGCCAATCGATTACGTGCCATACCCGAGCATAATTGAAGTCTTGAACGCGGTTGCCAAGGATGAAGTGAAGTATGGGATCGTACCGATTGAAAATTCAATCGAAGGAACAGTCAACTCCACTTTGGACTGGTTGATCCATGAGGTGGATCTTCCTATCTTGGCTGAATTGGCCTTGCCGATTACGCAAAACTTGCTGGTCGCGAAACGGGAGCAGCCATTACCGCTGTCCGCTATTACCCGAGTGATGTCTCATCCGCAAGCGATCGCCCAGAGTTTTCATTTTATCCGGGAAAACATGCCGCAGGCTGTCGTGGAAAATGTGAACAGTACGGCATTGGCAGCACAAACGGTAAGTGAACATCCAGAAGAAGCTTGGGCGGCGATTGGAACGCGTCTGAATGCGGATATTTATCCGCTGGAAGTGGCGCAGCCGCACATTCAAGATTTTTCTAACAACTACACGCGCTTTGTATTGGTAGGTCAGGAACCACTGACTTTGCCTGCATCCGATCGGGAAAAGACCACGATTCTGGTCACACTGCCAGAAGATTTTCCTGGAGCGCTCTATCAAGTGTTGGCAGCCTTTGCGTGGCGCAAGATCAACTTGTCTCGCATAGAATCCCGTCCAACCAAAAAAGCGTTGGGAAATTATTTTTTTGTGGTCGACATTGAGCAGAAGATGGATGAAGTCCTGCTTCCTGGCGCTTTTGCCGAAATCGAAGCGATCGGCTGCCAGGTACGGCAGTTGGGTACGTATCCGTTTTACATGCAGAAGGTCAACTCCTAGAGTTGACTTTTTTTCTATTCCAGATCTCTCCCAATAATACGGGAACCTCAGGAGCAAAAAGCCCATGGGTGCATACCATGGTAGGGAGTTTCCGCGAGGGAGGAGAAATTGTGAGAATCCACGTAGTCCAAAAAGGCGACACCATGTGGAAGATCGCCAAGAGATATGGCGTCGATTACAAAGAGCTGTTACGCCTGAACAGTCAAATTAAGACTCCCGATACCATCTATCCAGGGGCGAGGATCAAGATTCCGGCCAAAGGCGTACCTGTTCGTCCACAACAAAGACGGCCTCAGCAGCAATCGAGTGAATTGCCCCCTGTAAAGGAAAGACCGATCACGGAAGAAGAGCAAGGACCGGAAGTGCCCGAAGAGATCGAACGCAGACCAATCGAGCAGGAGGAGGAGGAAGAGGAAGAGGTACGGATTGAGTCAGAAATCGAGACACCCCGTGCACTTCCTGCGCCCACAGAACCAGCAAGAGAGAAGCCTACAATACCTCCGACACCGAGTGTCATGCCAGAGACATTAACACCAGCGTTGCCACTGCCGACACGCCCCATTGCACCTATGCCGACACCTATGCCGATAAAGCCAATGATCCCGAACATACCAAGACAACCGATGATGCCACCCATTCAACCACGTCCGTATCCACAGGTGCAGCCAACGCAGGTAAGCCCGTACATTTACCAACCAAATGTTCCTCCGACGCAGATCAGTCCGCTTCGTCCCAATGTTCCACCAACACGTGTGAGCCCATACATCTATCAACCTAACGTTCCGCCGACCATCAGCCCGCTTCGTCCGAATGTTCGACCGACACAGGTGAGTCCATACATCTATCCACCGAATATGCCGCCCACCCATGTGAGTCCATTGCGGCCGACATTCCCGCCGTCCAACTATTGCCCACCGTGTCATCCACAGGTACAGCCGACCAGACAGCCGCAAGTGAGCCCTGAGACAACGACCAAGCAGAGGCCTCAAGTGAGTCCTGAAACAACGACAAAACAGAGGCCGCAGGTGAGTCCTCAGACGACGGTAAGACCGCCAGCACCAATCAGCCCGATCATGCCATTTCCGCCAAGACCTTTCATGCCCTTTCCAACTCGGCCGATGTTTCCAATTCCACCGTGCCCGCCGATTCCGAATCCTTGGATGAGGCCGATTTATCCGCCATTTCCACCAATGCCGTTTCCAAGGCCCAGCCAGGTCTTGCCGCAGCAGTTGATGCCACATCCGTTCTTTCCGCCACGACCAATGTTACCATTCTGCCCACCGCCGCCACGTCCGTTGCCGTTTCCGCCACATCCTTATCCGCAGGTCAGGGCTGAAGTAGTAGAGGAGTCGTCATGCTCGTCTTCATCGTGTGAATGTTCCCCTGAGAGTCCACAGCGAAAGCCCTATCGCGGCTCTAAGAGAGGCCGCGGACCCGTGAACCCGAACAACATGATGTTCCCACCTCCACCGCGGATGGCTTCCATGCCCGACACAGGGTTATGGCCGCATTGGGGCGATGGGCATGAAGAATCCTCGTCGTACTGAATGGTTTTGGTATGAACAAAGGGCTAATAGCATCTCTTGAAAAAGCGTTTCGCTGTCAGATTCACGCCGTAAAGCCAAAGCGGAACGTGAATTTGCTGAAGACGGACCGGGGATACTGGATCATCAAGGGCTATAAGCAACTGGATAAAGCAGTATGGGTCACCCAGCTTTCCGATGCATTGCGAGAAAAGGGCTTCCTGCATACGGTGCAATACGTACCGGATGGGGGAGGATCAACCATTTTTCCGTATGAAGACCGTTATTACACGATCATGAAAATGATTGATGGACGTGAAGCGGATAATGCTTCCCTCTATGATGTGAAAAAGACAGCGGAAACGCTTGCCCACTTCCACGTTGCGGCGCAAGGGTTTCCTGTCTCACATACGTATGCGTTCGAGGGGAAATCTGCACTACTCGACAAGTGGGAGAGCAGGCTCGAGCAATTTGAACGGATCACATGGGGAATTGAACAGAATGGTCCTCAATCCAAGCTGGAGCAGGTCATTCAGCAAATGTCGCTGTCGATTATTCAGGACGGACAGGAAATGCTGCAGTCGGCTTACAAACTGCCATTGACTCCCGAATTGTTCGCTGCGATGGAGAGAGGGACGCTGGCTCATCGCGATGTGGCGAGCCATAATTTTTTGGTGACGCCGAGGAGCAGCTGTTATTTGATTGATCTGGATACAGTCGGACATGACGTACAGCTAGTAGATCTGGTGCAATTGATGTCCAGGATGCTGCTACTTCAGGAATATCGGATGGGCTCCTTCGTCGAAGCGATAGAGGCTTACAGTAAAATCAATTATTTGAGTGACACCCAAGTCTGGATGGTTCATCAGTTGTTGCGTTACCCGGATAACTTCCTGCGTGAAGTAACCGGCTTGTACAGCAGTCGCCCTGGGTACCATTTACGCGGGGTTCAGCAATTGGTGCAGATGGAAGGAAAGCTCCTGCAAGACCGTCAAGTCTTCCTGCGGGCTGGCGAACAAATCTTTCAACGTTCCCCATGGGGCCAGTATCATTTCGTGGGTTGAAAAAAAGAAGCTGACGGCAGCGACGCCTTCAGCTTCTTTGTATTATTTGGAGGCAGGTTTGGACAGGTCGATGTTGTACTTCGCAAAGCCTGATTCCAAAGTGTTGATGTACTTCAGGTTAGACATTTTTTCTGCGAACGGTTTGGCATCTGGAGAAGTCGTAAACGTCACATTTACTTTCGCGTTTACAGGAGCAAACGACCAGTTTTGGTCAGCTGCAGGATCGATTGATTTTTCGCTCAGGATGTAGTCGATTACTACTTGACGGTTTTCATCCGGAGAATCGATCACAATGTTTTTGCCGTCCAGGCCAGGGAAGTTTCCGCCACCACCAGCGCGGTAGTTATTCGTTACGACAATGAATTTGTCTTCCGCTTTAACTGGTTTACCGTTGAACGCCAGGTTCTTGATGCGGTTAGCCTTTTCATCGGCCAGCTTACCATCGATAGCATATTTGGATGGTTGAGTAACATCTACTTGGTACGTTACGCCATCAATGACGTCGAAGTTGTAAGTAGGGAATGCTTCGTTTACCAATGGTTGTTCGTCTGCTTTTTTCACATCGATCTGATTGAATTGGCCAGCGGAACGCTCGAGCCATTCTTGCAGCTGGGAGCCGTTGATCAGAACAGCTTTCAGCGTGTTTGGATAGATGTACAGATCAGATACGTTTTTGATCGCGATGGTACCTGCCGGGATGTTGGTGTAGTAGCTTGCGCCGTTACGACCGCCTGCTTTGAAAGGTGCACCTGCGGACAAGACTGGAATGCCATCGTACTCAGTGCCCTTGATGTTTTTCTCAACAAACCATTTTTGTGCGTTCGTTACGATCTGGATGGAAGGATCGTCTTGTACCAAAGCAAAATAGCTAAAGATTGGGGAGCTTGTAGTACCTACTGCAGAACGTACCCACTCCACAGTGTGGTCATGGTCTTCTTTAACTGCATCCAGAACTTTTTGATCAGCATCAGCCAGGGAAGCTTTGTTGGCTTTGTCATAGATCGGAACGGCCTTGGAAGTGGAGTCAGCTACTTTCCACTTGCCGTTTTCTTGAGTCAGTGTCAGGTCGATAACGCCCAGGTTGTTGCCCCAGTATCCAGGCATAACAGCTGGTTTGTCGTTAATCATACCTTTTGCACCGTCAACGCCTTCGATGTTGTCAAATCCAGGTCCCGGGAATACGAGGTGGGAATGGCCGAACAGGATTGCATCGATGCCTTCGATTTTGCTCAGCTGGTAGCTGGCATTCTCCAAGTTGGCAGCCGTTTCAACAGGGCCCAGTCCGGAGTGAGGAACGGCTACGATGATGTCAGCGCCTTTCTTTTTCATTTCTGGGATGTATTTGTTTGCCGTTTCGATAATGTCTTTTGCAACGACTTTGCCTTCCAGGTTAGCTTTGTCCCACTGCATAATTTGCGGAGGAGCAAATCCGATTACACCAACCTTCAGGGTAACGTCCTTACCGCTTTCATCCTTGAATGTGCGCTCAAGAATTTGATAAGGAGTAAAGAGGTTCTTGTCGTTATCTGGGTTCGTATCTTTGTCGTCAATGTACACATTGGAGTTGATGTACGGGAACTTAGCACCTTTGATGCTGCGCTCCAGATGTTCCAGACCGAAGTTGAACTCGTGGTTACCGATGTTGCCCAGATCGTAGTCCAGCAGGTTCATTGCTTTGTAAACAGGGTGCGTCTCGCCATCCTTGAGCGGATCAATTTTCGCTACATAATCGCCCAAAGGGTTACCTTGGAGCAGGTCACCGTTGTCGATGAGGATGCTGTTTTTTACTTCATCACGAGCTTTTTTGATCAGGGTAGCCGTTTTTGCGAATCCGAATTCGTCAGTAGACTTATCCTGATAGTAATCGTAGTTGACGATGTTTGTGTGGATGTCCGTTGTTTCCATCAGACGGAGCTTGAGGGTAGAGGTTGTTTGAGCGCTTACAGGAGTAAGGGAGAAAGTAAGTGCGCCAACAACCAAAGAAGTGCTGAGCAGACATGCAGCCAGCATTTGTTTGTTTGCTTTTTTCATGTTTTGGATGACCTCCATAACTTTACAATTATGCCAAGCAAAATTAGTTTATCACTAGAATCATAGGATTGGTAGATATTCCTTGTGAATTTGTCGTAAATATACGAATCTTGAGAGAAGCAGGTATGCGAGACCTTTTTACTGGCCAGAATAGGAAAAAAAGGCTAGTAAAAGGGGTTCAATCGTAGCATGAAGAAAAAATGGATGGTCTATGCTTCATGGGCTTTTGCCCTAGTTACGGGGCTTGTGGTTGGGATCACCCTTTCGCAAGGCAGCGGTAAAGAGGCGGGAACGCTTACACAGCTGCTATCGGGAGGAAAAAGATCAATGGAAGTCTCGGGAAACTCCTACGAATTGGTACTTGCTCGCAGCTATTTGTGTGGCGTGCGAGATGAAGAGCGCAAACCGGTGGCGATCAACCATCTCGCTGATTCGATGGCCAATTACAAGGGCTGGGAGATTGTTACAGCGGATTCCAGCAAAATGATCTTGATGAAGAGAGAGCATGATATTTCTCCAGAGTGCAAGGAGAACGGCCACTTTGGTCTGTCAACCGATGGTATGCTCACGCTCTTTAACGGTGTGCCATCGGATCAGGAAGTGGTACAGACCTTCTACCGGATTAATACGGTGAAAATGGAAGCGAGCCTACCGAAGGAGGAAGTGGATAGCCTGAAGCGCGGCATTCGTGTGCGTGATCTGGCGGAGTACAACAGTGTGCTTTCCACCTTTGGAGAATTTCAACTGAGTGAAGAGTAAAAAAGGCTGCCCGGAATGGGGCAACCTTTTTATTATTTGATCGCAATGTCTACGATCCGCCACCTTTCCCATGGGGCAGAGCGGAGGAGGAGAAAATGCCATCTCTCTGAGCGTTGTTCACCAGAACGCAAAAGATAATCCGCTTGGACAGGAATGGTGACCATCAAGGGACCGGAAGCCTCAGAGGCAACGATCGTATCTGGCTTTCTCACAGAATCAATAGATCGCACCACGTCTGGTAACGTCGAACCATCTGTAGTCATCCGCAGCGTGTGTCCATCATGCTCATTGAGGGAAGTGAGGAAATAGCCTACCAATACTTCGGGATCGGCGTCCATGATGGTTTGGGGCAAAGCTCCGGATGCTTTGAGTATCATTAGACTGTGACTCGGATCCGGTTCCTTGCGAAGGTGGGTAGAGCTTCCGCTAAAGTGAATGCAAAAGTGCCCCGGGAAGTCATTGCCCTGGATGGCTCCGGCACCGTGGGGCATCCCGTGCATGGAAGCCGCGTAATAATTTCCGTCCACTTCGACAAGGATCGCCCGCCGTTTCCAGCTCCATTTCCCTTGGTAAATATGTTTCATGATTTGGGTATCGCTTCGAGTGAGTGGCTGGACATCTGCGTGTCGACTGCCGGCTCTACGCTGAACGAGAAATCGTTCCCCTGTCTCCAGATCGATGACGGTGGCAAATTTCATTCGACCAAAAGAGTGTTTGACTCTTTCCCACGGGATCGCTTGACCGTAATGGGCTTGTTCGACGGTCTGTACCAGTTTTTCCAATTGCATTTTAAGTGGCTGTGACAACAGGTAAAGGCGTGCCTTCTTCTGGTTGAACAGCCTACCTTGATAATCGTAGATGAGGTCGCGATCCTTTACCTTAATCCTGGCGCGAATCCAATCAGACGAATAGGTGGCAGGGATGGTAGGAGTGCGTTTCAACTCACGAACAATCGGACTCGTATTGGGAAAAACCAGTGTCGAGACGAATGGCGAGTCTGGAGAAACCGAGACAGAGATGACGATTTCGTTTGCTTGACTCGCTTCAGCGTTGCCCGGAAAGGAAAGACACAAAGGTAACATCCACAAGCTATGGATCAGAAGCAGCTTTACAAGTCGCAAATAAGTCACCTCCACCCCAATAGTGTCTCCACAGGACCCAACAAATGACGAGCAAATCTTGCCATCATAACTTGAAGGGCGATCCGCCATACTGTTTTCATACGGTGGTCTAAGGAGGAGTCTTTTAGCATGTCTTCGATGCCAAGAGGTAGCTACAAAGACCAGTTCCATCAGCGTTTGTACGTTCAATTAAATCAGGGACACAACAAGCTCAACTATCGACAGATCAACATGATCCAAGAGCAAATGCAGAGCGGCGTCGATGACTACGCTCACATGCAGCATGATGTGTCAGATTTGGAAGGACTGAACAAACACTAGAAAAAGACACCGTATGCCCGCTCCTCATATTTAGGGGGCGGGTTTCTTCCTGTTCATATGGAAATACACGTTCGCTTTCCGGGCGCTTTGTGATACAGTAGAGGGTAGTATAAGTGCAACTAAGGCTCTGCCAAAGGCTTGGCGTAGCCTAGTTTTCTAAACGGAGAGTGGACCATGCGCATCTTAGGAATCGACCCCGGCATTGCGATTGTAGGCTTTGGGGTATTGGATAAACAAGGGAGCCAGCTTCGTCCCGTACAGTACGGAAGCATTCAGACGGAGGCGGGCTTGCCTGTTCCTCTTCGTCTCAAACAAATCTTTGAAGCCATGCAGAGCTTGATTAGTGCGTACAAGCCTGATGAAATGTCAGTGGAGAAGCTTTTTTTTAACAAAAACGTGACAACAGCGTTTACAGTTGGTCAGGCGCGTGGTGTGATTATACTTGCAGCTGAGCTTGCGGGCGTACCTGTTTACGAATACACCCCTATGCAAGTTAAACAGGCAGTGACCGGCTACGGAGGCGCAGAGAAAAAACAGATACAGGAAATGACGAAGCTTCTCTTGCGGCTAAAGGAAGTGCCCAAGCCTGACGATGTGGCGGATGCGCTGGGGATTGCCATTACGCACGCTCAGTTCCGCGCGTTTATTTCCATTTCGGAAGGAGTTCAGAAATGATTGATTTTGTCGAAGGTACATTGTGTTACCTGGATTCAGAATACATAGTGGTGGAGACAGGCGGAATCGGCTACCGCCTGTTTTGTCCAAATCCTTATCAGTTTGTCCGTCAAGAAGGCGGAAAGGCAAAATTGTACACCCATCATCACGTGCGAGAAGATGCGATTTTGCTCTACGGATTTGCTACCAGAGACGAACGCGACTTGTTCCGCAAGCTTCTCGATGTGAGTGGGATCGGTCCAAAAGGTGCACTGGCTATTCTCGCGGCGGCGACACCGGAACAAATCGTCATGGCAGTTCAACAGGAAAACGTTACGTACTTGACGAAGTTTCCTGGCATCGGAAAAAAGACTGCGCAACGGATCATTCTGGATTTGAAGGACAAACTGGTCGGGTTTACTCCATCTGCAATATTGACCGTAGCTGCAGGTGATCTTACAGCAGGGGAAACAGCTGTATCGGCACTCAACGAAGCCCTGGATGCCTTGACGGCTCTCGGCTACTCGGATGGCGAGCTGCAGAAAATCAGAAATGCGCTATCGGAGAAGTCTAAGAATGGCGATGGCGTCGAGAAGCTCATCAAGCAAGGGCTCGCTTTGCTCATGAGGGGGTAGGACTTTGGATCAGCGAATTATTACTACGCAAATGGATTGGGAAGAAGATGCGGCGGAGCTGAGCCTCCGTCCTCGTTATTTAAACGAATATATCGGACAGCAGCACGTGAAGGAAAATCTCAAAATATTTATCGAAGCAGCCAAGATGCGAAAAGAATCGTTGGATCATGTGCTGCTGTACGGTCCCCCGGGTTTGGGGAAAACGACGCTGTCACAAATCATTGCCAATGAGTTGGGGGTCAACATCCGCACGACATCCGGTCCTGCGATCGAGAGGCCGGGTGATTTGGCAGCGATCCTGACTAATTTGCAAGAAGGGGATGTCCTGTTTATCGACGAGATACACAGGCTGAACCGAAGCGTGGAGGAAGTTCTCTATCCAGCGATGGAGGATTTTGCGTTGGACATCATTATCGGGAAAGGACCAAGTGCACGCAGTGTTCGTCTGGATTTGCCCCCGTTTACCTTGGTGGGAGCAACGACACGGGCAGGAATGCTTTCCGCACCATTGCGAGACCGTTTTGGGGTGGTCAACCGGCTGGAGTTTTACACGGTTCCTGAGTTGTCGTTTATCGTGTCGCGCGCGTCGGACATTCTACAAGTAGTGATTCGTGAAGGTGGAGCTGAGGAGATTGCCAAACGATCCCGTGGGACACCACGTGTCGCTAACCGTTTGTTAAAGCGGGTAAGGGACTTCGCTCAGGTCAAAGGAGAAGGGGTCATTACGACAGAGATTGCCAAGGAAGCGCTGGAACGGCTGCAAGTGGATGCCTGCGGACTGGATCACATAGACCACAAGCTGCTCTTGGCGATCATCGACCGTTTTGACGGTGGCCCTGTAGGTCTGGATACGATTGCGGCGACGATCGGCGAAGAGTCGCAAACGATCGAAGATGTCTGTGAGCCGTACTTGATGCAGATTGGCTTTATGCAGCGTACCCCGCGTGGGCGGGTCCTGACACCCAGTGCATACCAACACTTTGGTCGGGAGATGAAAGCGTGAATCCGGTAGCTAAGCTGTTGATCATCGGTGGAGCAATTTTGATTGTCATCGGACTCCTGTGGCAAGTGGGCGGTCGCTTTTTACCATTTGGACGTCTGCCAGGTGATATCGTAGTCGAGAAAGAAAACGTAAAGTTTTACTTTCCCGTAGTCACCTGCATCATCATCAGTATCGTGTTGTCTCTCGTGATGTATTTGATTCGCCTTTTTAAGTGAGGATAGGCTGGGAAAAACGAAAAACCATTGGGACATAATGTTCCAATGGTTTTTTTCTGAGGACATTGGGCAATCAACTACACTGATCTTCGTACACGATCTGTCCATCCATTATGGTTAGAATTACTTTTGTGTCACGGATCATGTCGGTAGGAAATTGGAACAGGTTATGCTCCAGCACGATGATGTCAGCGAGCATCCCCACCTCCAGCGTTCCTAGCTCGTGTTCCCGGAACGTACCGTATGCGGGACCGAGTGTATATGCTCTAAGAGCCTGCGCAAGTGTGATCCGCTCAGACGGGTTCCAGCCGCCCTCAGGCAAACCGTCGTTGTGAAGTCTTGTCACAGCCCGATAGATTTCCGTCAGCGGGTTTAATTCCACTATCGGAAAGTCGCTCCCAAATGCAAGCGTTGCGCCGCTAGTGAGCAGGGTCTTGATGGGCCAGGTAAACGGTTCGCGCTCTTGGCCAAGCCTGGCGAGATAGGCATTATCCGCAAATTCCTGCGAAGCAGCCATGTGCTCCGGCTGCATCGAAGCGGTAACGCCCATTTCCGCAAAGCGGCTGATATCATGTGGATGAATCACTTCGATATGCTCTATGGTGTGGCGTGAGTCCCTGACGCCATTTTGCTTGCGCGCCGCCTCAAAACAATCAAGGCCCAACCGCACAGCTCCATCTCCGCACGCATGCAGACGGACGCGGAATCCGTTTCGGTCCGCCTCTACGACCCATTCCTTTACAGTATCCATAGGAATGAGAGTGCCGCCTCTCGTTTCCGGCCGATCGGAGTAGGGATCGAGCAAAAAGGCGGTATGCGTGGTGGGAACGCCATCGAGGAATTGTTTCAGTCCGGAAAACCTCAGTTTGCCGGATGAGTACTCCTCACGCAGCTGGAGCGGATATTCCAGCTTCCCGTCCAGGGCGGTCAAAAAGTGGATACGGGTCGTCAATTCGCCCTGTTCCTCAAACGAGTGGTACAGGTGCAGATCACCCAACTCCAATCCAGGCAGGGGAAAGAAGTCATGGATAGAGGTGACGCCCAGTTTTGCGGCCTGGTGCAAGAATCCGCAAAACAACCTCTTTTTGGCAGCATCTGGCAGGTCAAACGCAGCCTGTGCAAGTCCCATCGCCGTCTCGTACAGATATCCTGTCGGCTCGCCGTTTTCATCCTTGTAAATCGTGCCAAAAGGTGGATCCGGTGTCTCCCGAGTGATGGAGAGAAGCTCCAAAGCCTTGCTGTTCAGCCAGGCGCCATGGCATTCCGCATTGAATAGAAAGACGGGACGGTCAGGAAGAAAGCGGTCCAATGTATAGCGGTGCGGAAGCTGCTTATCCTTCCAGTACACATGGTACCAACTGAAGCCGATAATCCACGGATCGTCGGGTCTGCTGTCAGCAAACTCTTTTACCATCCTGGCCGCTTCCTCTTCGGATGCGGCCGTAAGCAGATTGACACAATCCTGGTACAGACAGCCAAGGAGAAGATGGACATGAAAATCATGAAAGCCCGGCATGATCAATTGATTGCCAAACGGGTAATGTTTGGTTTCAGGACCGATCAGCGGTTCAATCTCTTCGATGGACCCGACAGCCACAATCCGGTTGCCGGCAATCGCAATGGCTCCCGGAAGCGGATGATCCCCGGCTCCTGTAAAAATCGCCTGGCTGGATAGAATAAGATCTGCCTTGCCTGTATGACCCATAGGTGTGCTTCCTCCCTGTTTTTGGCTTCGAATATTCCTTACGTAACGGTCATGGACGAATCTGTCGTTTTTTCTGTATCATCAAAATTCATCTCCGGTGGACGGCGGGTAAACATTCTAGTGAGAACCATTAGATAAACGACTCCACAAAGAGTCCAAACGATTCCCAGCATCAGGGAGTGAAAATTGAGGTTGGTCCACAGCCAGACGTTGAAAAGCGAACCGATCAATGGTAGCAGGAAGTACCGCACTGCTTCTTGCGGGGATCGTTTTTTCTGCCTGATGAAGTAATGAAAGATGACGGACAGATTGACAAACGTAAAGGCGACCAGCGCTCCAAAGTTGATAAAGGAGGCGGCCGTTACCAGATCGATGAACAAAGCGGACAGAGAAAAACCGGCGACGATCAAAATATTATAGACCGGCGTTTTGTAGCGAGGATTGAGGTGGCCGAATACTTTTGCCGGCAGGACTGAATCACGTCCCATCGCGAACAGCAGCCGGGATACGCTGGCGTGCGAGGAGAGGGCGGAAGCGAAGCACAGCACGATCATTCCAGCTAGGAAAAGTGCGCTGAACATGTTGCCTCCGATGCGGACGGCGATTTCGAACGCGGCAGAATCAGGGTTGGCAAACGAGCTGTAATCCGGATAGACCATGTGCCCGACATAGGCGACGAGGATAAACAGACATCCGCCAATCAAGGCGATGAGCGATACCGCTTTGGGGATCGTCTTTTTGGCGTCGATTGTTTCTTCTGACAAGGTGGTCACAGAATCGAATCCCAAAAAGGAGAGGCAGAGAATGGCCGAACCGGCAAGCACATAGGAGATGGCCACGTCAGGGTTGTAGAAGGGCTCGATCGATAAAAACGTTCCCGTGCCCATCCCGCCCGCGATTCCTTTTACCGAGAAGATGAGGAAAAGCAAGATGACGAGAAACTGATAGGCGATCAGCCACGCATTGATATTGGTCGTCAGCTTGATTCCTCGTATGTTAATCAAGGTGATCGCTCCGATAAAGACGAGGATCCAGATCCAGGTGGGTACCGAGGGGAAGGCTGTGGAAAGATAGATGCCCGCCACCAGAAAATTGATCATCGGCAGAAACAAATAATCCGTCAGGACGACCCAGCCGACGAGGAATCCTATGTGGGGATTCATTGCCTTTTGCGTATAGGTGTAGGCCGAACCTGCCAACGGATACGCTTTTACCATCTGCCCATAGCTGTAGGCCGTGAACATCATCGCGATCAGGGCAACAAGGTAAGCGGCAGGCAGCATTCCTTGGGAGACTTGGGCAGCTACCCCGTAAGTGGAGAAGACCGTCATGGGTGCCATGTAAGCCAGACCAAACAAAACAACGGGCAATAGCGTGAGGGTCCGGTCAAATGAACGCTGGTTTTGCAAATGAAATGCCCCCTTTCCAAATATGCCTCTACTGACAGCAAGATTCGTACCAAATAACGGAATATTCAAAAAAATATTACCAGAACAGGTAATGAAACCGCTGTGATCGTTCGGCGTCTCGATGTGGATTCTCAAAACGGAGAACGAATTCTCACTTACTAGAAGAGAATGTCCGCAGCGAAACCCTATTGTCATGCAAGGTGGAGCCCCAACCCATATCCGTCAAACGTTCGTGGGTGAGCAGATTGATCGATTTTCCGTCCGGAGTGTATTTTGTCCACCAAACTCCTTCCGCGACAGCGATTCCCCGAGGGACGTCTTCTGTCAATCGAGCCCACATCTGTATGTGTCCGCGCTGATTGTACACCTCAATCCAGCCGTCTTCCTCAATGCCGCGAGCACTCCCGTCTTCCGGATGGACCAGAATCGTCGGGCGCTCCTCCTTTTCGCGTAATGCCTCTACGGTGCTAAACGAGGTATTCAATGTGTAATGAGCTGGAGGAGTGAGCAGATGCAAATCCCCCTCGTCTTCCTCTATTTCGATGTAAGTAGGAAGAGGCGGGTACCCATCCCGTTCCATCTGGGGGGAGTAGAATTCCAATTTACCCGATGCGGTGGGAAAGCCGTCCGTAAATACGTCATCCATCTCGATCAGCTCAATCGTTTCTCCCGCAAGAAAGGCATCTCGTTTTCGCGTATCTGCAGCTAGGCTGGGAAACAGCTCCAGGGCGGCTTGCTCGATTGGTTTCGTGAAAATGGGATCGGTAAAGCCCATTCGCTGCCCAAGCGCCATGTACAGGTCATAGTTGCTCCGCGCTTCTCCGAGCGGTTCAATCACGGGCTCTGCCATTTGCAAATAGGTGTGTCCATAGCTTCTAAAGACGTCAAAGGATTCAAACGAGGTCGTAGCCGGCAGCAGGATATCAGCGTATGCAGCGGTATCGGTCATGAACTGCTCATGGACGACGGTAAAGAGGTCATCGCGCGCGAGTCCCTGACGAACCACCCCCGTATCCGGGCACGAAAGCACCGGGTTGCTGCCGGTCACGAACAGGCAGGTGAGGGGAGGATCGTCCTGAAGCATCAAATTATGACCCAGACGCACATTGTCCAGGATCCGTGTTTCTTTGGGAAGCAGGTCCGGACGTGTGATTGCATCCATCCGGATGGGAAACGCATCCGACGTGAACATCAGCGCGCCCCCGCCCGGTTTGTGGAACGCCCCGACCAGACCAGGCAAGCAGGCGATCGTCCGGACAGACATCCCGCCTCGGCGGCTGCGGGACAAGCCGATTCCGACTCGGATAAAAGGGGCTCTGGCCGTCCCGTACATGCGCGCGAGACGCCTTATTTCATCTGCCGATACGCCGGTAATGATCTCGACGCGTTCCGGTGTGTAGGCGGTCAGCGATTGCTTCAATTCGGCAAATCCGTGGGTGTACGCCTCTATGTACTCCGGATCGATCATCTCCTCGTCAACCAGTACGTTCATCATCCCCAGCGCCAATGCGGCGTCCGTGCCTGGGCGGATCG
>JARDZO010000129.1 GCA_029240815.1 Brevibacillus sp. | reverse complement strand
CCAGAATCATGAGAATAGTGGAGATGTCAAATACCATGCCCAACCATTCAAATCGCAGAGAATAATGCATGTATTTCACCCCTTTCTTCCGCGCGAGTAAGTTTCAAGCGTACATGTAAAAAAAGAAATCCAGTTATCTATTTAAAGGAGCGATACACAAAAAGGAAGCTGAGAACCTGAAAGAGGAACAATCCTATCAAAACTCCGGCAAGTCCAAACAAGTGGGGAAAGCGCATCGTGAGGAAGACAGCAAACCCCGCGACGATGAGTCGTTGCAGCATGCCAGTCCCTCTAGGCCGTACACTTGGATCGACAGCCATCTGACTGATACGCCAGGTTTTGCTGAAGAGGACAGTCCCATTCACAAGACTGCAAGCCATCCCAATTAGGAGGCTTTGCAAGAAAAATCGGTATGATGGCAACACTGCCCAGAGTATCGCGGCTATTGCCATACTGAAAAAGGCATAGCGAAAAGTGGCTCGCATAGCCAAAGAAAACGTTTGCATGTCCCATCTCCCTAGAGGTACCCGCGTATAATGCGGTAGACGCTGTAAACGCCTATACCTAATCCTGCGAGAAGTCCAATCATCAGAAACAGAGGATTGGTAGCCAAGAGCCCATCCAGATACTTACCCAGAAACACCCCTGCAATCACACAAATTGCCATATCGACACCGATGAGGGTGACCAGCGTGATGGCTCGCCAAGGATTATCAATTTTCGACACAGGACATTCTCCTTTCATACATAAGGAGAGGGCAGGTGTCAAGCGCCCCTTTGCCCTCATTCATATTAACGAAGAATTATTCCCTTTGTCAACGTTCGGCTCCGTCTGTACACAAAGCGTTCACAATTGAAAACTATATTTTTTCAATGACTGTAGCTACTCCCTGTCCTCCGCCAATGCAAAGAGTCGCTAACCCATATTTTACCCTGTCACGCTTTTGTAATTCGTGAACAAGTGTAACTAAAATTCGAGCTCCGCTGGCACCGATCGGGTGACCTAGCGCAATCGCTCCTCCGTTTACGTTTACTTTCTCGGAATCAAAGCCGAGAGCCTTGCCTACGGACAGAGATTGAACAGCGAATGCCTCGTTTGCTTCGATCAGGTCGATGTCGGAAATGGACAATCCTGCCTTCTCCAGAACCCGCTGTGTAGCTGGTACTGGTCCATAGCCCATGATGCTCGGGTCGACACCTACACTAGCATTCGCAATGATTCGTGCCAAAGGTTTGACGCCCAGCTCATCCGCTTTTTCCTTGGACATGATCAATAGCGCTGCGGCGCCGTCGTTGATGCCAGAAGCATTTCCAGCCGTCACGGAGCCGTCTTTCTTGAAAGCAGGCTTTAATTTGCCCAGTGCCTCCGCCGTCACTCCCGCACGCGGGAATTCATCGACAGTGAACATCACTGGATCGCCTTTTCTCTGAGGAATGGCAACGGGTACTACCTCCTCCTGGAAGCGTCCGGATTCCAGAGCTTGTTGTGCCTTCTGCTGACTCCACGCTGCGAATTCATCTTGCTCTTCGCGGCCAATCTCGAATTTGCTGCATAGATTTTCTGCCGTGATCCCCATATGATAGTCATTAAATGCACACCACAAACCGTCACGAATCATGGAATCTACCACTTTTTGATCGCCCATGCGATAGCCGTTACGAGCGCCCTCCAACAAGTATGGCGCTTGGCTCATGTTCTCCATACCACCTGCAAGAACCACATCAGAGTCGCCGCTCAGAATCGCCTGAACAGCCAAATGAACGGCTTTCAGTCCAGATCCGCATACTTTGTTTATTGTCAGTGAAGGTACTTCATTTGCCAAACCAGCCTGGATGGACGCCTGACGCGCCGGATTTTGTCCCAAACCAGCCTGCAGTACGTTCCCCATGATCACTTCGTCTACTGCTTCCTTGGCTACTCCAGCGCGCTCCAGAGCTGCCTCCAGCACGATACCGCCCAATTTTGTAGCGCTTACACCAGACAACGCGCCTTGAAAGCTTCCTATGGCAGTGCGAACAGCACTAGCGATTACGATTTCTTTTTGACCCATAGTCGAAACACTCCTCGGAATCAAGTTAGTCAACCTTCCTATGATTCCATGTTTTTTGGTAGATTCCTGCTTTGATTTGCTTGAATATACAGCAAATCATACGTAACCGGTATGCCGTAATCCGAAGCGTATGTACGCTCATAGTACCGTGTCATTTCCATAAGGAGCTTCCTGTGCCCCAGACCTGGAGCCTTTTCCTGACTCGCATTTGCCCCCACCGCCTTTACCGCATGCAAAAAGTCGATTACGGACGGATAAGTCAGGACGATCTTTTGCTTTGAGACTTGAACCTTCTCAAAACCCGATTCCAGCAGCATGGATTCCCATTGGTCGCCAGAGTAAAACGATAAACCGCGACGAACATCAGTCTGCCCCAAGCACAAGTGGGCATACCTGAATGACGCATGAAGCTCCTCAAATGTATCTGGACCGAATGTCGAAAAAAGCAAAGGCGCTCCCGGACGCAGCAGTTTTCCAATGCCTTTGATCGTTTTTGCAGGTTGTGAAAGCCATTGGAAGCAGGCTCCAGATACGATCATATCCAGCGTGTTTTGCTGCTGCTCCCAGACCCAATCTTCGATATCTGCCAGCAGAAAGTCGCAATCAAGCTCTTCCGCCCGCAACCGATTTCTCGCTTGATCAAGCATCCCTGGCGCCATGTCTATCGCCTGATACTTGGCCTCAGAAAAATGCCCCCGCAGCAGACGGGTCAGTCCCCCCGTTCCACATCCTATTTCAAGGAGTTGTGCGACCTTTTCCGGGACAACAGCAGTGAAAATGAGCTGCTGAAGCTGTTCGGCCATCTTCTTTTGCACTAGCGCGTATTGATCATACGTACCCGCCTTTTCACTAAATCGTTTCCCTACAGTCCGTTTCCCCATAGGTCTCCACCATCCTTTGTACAGCAAGCTTGATGATCTCCGGATGAAAAATGAGCGGAGCATGACCGCAGTCTTCTATTTGTATACACGTCGCTTCGGGGATGCACGCAGCCAATTCTTCACCAGCTGCAACCGGGCAAACGGTGTCATCCTTCCCATGTATGATCGTCGTTGGACAAAAAATAGCGGGAGAGAACGGACGACAGTCCTCTTCCCGCAAATAAGACAGTCCCGCCATTAGAGCTTCTTGCGTCCACTCATTTTGTCCCATTACGTGAAAGGAGCACTTTTTCTCTAACCGCTCCCGCTCCGTGAGTATGCTCAGGTAAAATGCTTCCATCACGCGCTCCCTGTCCTCTGCCAGTCCGCGCTGCATCCTCGACAAATAGGCTTCTGGCCAGCCTTTGCTCCGCTCCTCCCGCGAACGGATAAAACGACCTGTGGTGCTGATGAGGACTAGCCCGATCACCGTATAACGAGCTGCCAATCGCTGTGCAAGCATGCCACCCATGGACCACCCGACCACGATCAATGAATAATGGCTTATTCTGCCTATCTCCTTTTCAATCATGGCCATAAATTCATCTGGCCGAGTCACTTGCGAAAAGTCTGGAATGATGTGACGGCAGGAAGGAAACCGCGACCGAATCGGGTCCCAGAGCTCATCAGCCATCCCCCAACCAGGCAGCCACAGAATGGCTGGATTCGTCGCCATTCAGCCTCTCTCCCCTTCTAATTCCGTGCGAATTTCATTCAATTGATCAGCTGCCCATTTCAGTTCGGAAAGGGTATGTGTCGCCATTACCGTAAAGCGAATTCGTGCTGTTCCCGCAGGCACTGTAGGCGGGCGAATCGCCACTGCCGCTATGCCGCGGTCTTTCAGCATGAGGCTATAGCGGAGTGCTTTTTCGTTATCCCCGATAATCAACGGGATGATAGGAGAAGATCCTGCTCCTACTGAAAATTGGTGCGAGCTCAGCCGCTTTCGGAACCAGCTTGCCATTCTACGCAAGCGCCCTCTTCTGCTCGTATCTTCCTGCACGATCGTCAGTGCCGCGTGAATCGATGCAATCACAGAAGGTGGCAAAGCAGTTGAGTAGATGAGGGAACGTGCCTTGGAGGTCAGATACCGTATCACGCTCTGGTCCGCACAAATATACGCCCCATATGCACCAAACGCCTTACTGAAAGTCCCCATAATCACATCGACCTCACTATGCAGACCAAGCTCGTGGCACAGACCCTCACCGTGCTCTCCTAGCACTCCTCCTGCGTGCGCCTCATCTACCATCAGCAATGCCCCGTATCGATCTCTCAAGTCCACCAGATCGACCAGCGGAGCCGTATCGCCGTCCATTGAAAATACGGTGTCTGTGACAATCAATTTTCTGCGCGCGTTCCCATGCCGCTTCAACAGGTACTCCAGATGCTCGGTATCGTTATGGCGGTAACGGTAATGCTCAGCTCGACTCAAGACGATCCCGTCCACAATACTGGCATGATTCAGCCGATCGCTAAACACAGCATCTCCCCGCCCAACCAGAGCGGAGATGACTCCCGTATTTGCCTGATAGCCGTTCGCAAATACCAGAGCTGCCTCTCGCTGCTTCCAATCTGCCAATCGCTGTTCCAGTTCCGTGTACAAAGCGCTGCTGCCATTGACGAATCGGGAGGCAGTCGCTCCTGCTCCCCACATCTCTATCGCCTCCGTCGCAGCTGCTTTCAACCTTGAATCATGAGCAAGTCCAAGGTAGTTATTAGACGACAAATTCAACAAGGATCTGCCGGACACACGAATCCACGCACCTCGCTCCCCGAGTACGGAGTCCACGCTGCATATTCGCCTCGCCAGAGCGAAATTTTCCAGACGCCCCCATTCCTCATCCATCCAAGCATATCGATCCGTCATGCCGATCACCCGCCTACAACGCGCATAGCTCGATCTCGAATCCGAGGTCTTCAATCATTTGATGATCAGTCGTAATCTCCTGACCCGGGGTCGTCAGGTAGTCCCCTACGAATAGAGAATTGGCAGCGTACAGGGCGAATGGCTGCATAGACCGTAAATTGACTTCCCGTCCACCCGCTACTCGAATTTCCTTACTGGGACAAAGGAAACGGAACAAGGCGAGAACTTTGAGTGCTTTTATAGCCGGAGTCCGACCGTAATTTTCCAGGGGTGTGCCTTGTATCGCATTCAGGAAATTGACCGGGATGGAGTCTGCGTCCAATTCTCTCAAAGCGTAAGCCATCTCCACGATTTCTTCGTCGCTCTCGCCCATTCCGATAATGACTCCAGAACACGGTGACATGCCGACTCTCTTTACTGTGTCTACCGTTTCCACCCGTTGATCGTACGAATGGGTGGTCGTGATATCCCCATAGTGGGAGCGACTGGTATTGAGATTGTGATTGTAACGGTGGACACCAGCGCTCTGTAAACGAGACGCCTGCTCATCGCTCAGAATCCCCAGACAAGCACAAATCTTTAGAGGCATAGTCTCGCGAATTTCCTTTACGGCATCGATGACCTGCCCAAGTTCCTTTTCTGTAGGACCACGGCCAGAAGCTACGATGCAGTAGGTCCCGGCTCTGCGGTTCATCGCTTCCCTGGCGCCCGCCAGCAACGTTTCCTTGTCCAACATCGTATACTTGGCTACTGGAGCAGTGGATACAATGGACTGGGAACAGTACCCGCAATCCTCCGGGCAGAGACCGCTTTTGGCGTTCAGAATCATATTTAGCTTCACCTTTTTGCCAAAAAAGTGTCTTCTGACTCGAAAAGCCGCATGCATCAATGGCAGAAGGTCATCCTCATCCGCCTGCAGCACGCTTAATGCCTCTTCACGCGTGAGCATATCCTTGTTTAATGCCTTTTTTGCAAAGCCCATCCAGTCGAATTCCGTAGTCTGATCGATCACGATACTTCTCCTCCTATCATTTGTGTCTCTAGCTCAGAACGAATGGCTGCCAAGTTCACATGCTGTCGCATAATCGTAACCAAGTGCTGATGGGAGAACGGCTCCTTCAGTCTCGGAACATTCCCCCAAACAGGGACCTCTCCGTACCGTTCAATCATGCTCGCATTGCTCGCGATACTGGCATCGTCGGTATGATCTTTAGCCTCATTCAAAATGACTCCTGCGACTGGTACACCCTTTTCTCGCGCGTACCAGATGGACAACAATGTATGGTTGATCGTGCCCAGAGCCGCTCGTGCTACTAACAGGAGCGGCAACCTCAGCTGAACGGCTAGATCGATCATCATTTCTGTCTCGGTAAGGGGAACAGCAAGTCCACCCGCACCCTCCACGAGCAAAAAGTGGTGGCGTTCCCTAAGGATCCTCCCGCCTCTCAGAACTTGTTCCATCGCGAGTTCCTGTCCTGCTGCCTTTGCCGCCAACAGAGGCGCGAGCGGCTCCGGAAATACTAGCGGAGCGATCTCCTCTGGCAAATCCTCCACCCCGGATAAGGTGTGCAACTTGTAAGCATCACTCTCTTCCTCATTCGCCAGCGCCCCAGACATGACCGGCTTCCACACGCCAGTCTTGAGCCCTTCCTCACGCAAAGCGGCCGCCAAGCCTGCCGTTACTATGGTCTTGCCTACACCTGTATCCGTTCCAGCTATAAACAAACCGGTAAATCGCTGCTCATTCATTCCACTCCCACCCTCGCCTCGCGAGTTGCCTCTCGTATTGATTCAAAGAGGATGTTTACCATATCACTCAGCTCTTCGTCGGTAGAGACGAGAGGAGGAATGAGTACGATCACATTGCCCAAAGGTCTGGTCAAAAGACCTTTTTCCCTGGCTAGCTTGCAGACTCGTACCCCGATGCGCTCAGTCCAGTGATAGGGTTCCTTCGTTTCCTTGTCCCGCACGAGCTCAATGCCTACCATTAACCCTTTTTGTCGTATATCCCCAACGTAAGGCTCATCTGCAAAAGAGTGCAGCAACCTGGCAAGATGCTCCGATTTTTTCGCAACCTCCGTTACCAAATGCCGCTCCTCCATCAAGCGCAGGTTGGCCAATGCAACCGCACACCCCAATGGATTGCCCGTAAATGAGTGTCCGTGGAAAAACGTTTTCTGCTCCTCGTAGTCAGCATAAAAGGCATCGTAGATTGTTTCCTTGACGAGTGTTGCTGCTACTGGCAGGTACCCTCCCGTAATCCCTTTTGCTACTGCCATAATGTCCGGTGTTATACCATCGTGCTCGCAAGCAAACATTTTCCCTGTTCGTCCAAAACCAGTCGCTACCTCATCCGCGATCAGAAGTACGTCGTAGGCCTGCAGCATATCGGCTATTTTTTTCAGACAACCGTCAGGCATGATAATCATTCCGCTGGCTCCCTGTACCACCGGCTCAACAATCATGGCGGCAATCTCAGTCGCTTTTTCCTGAAGCAGCCGCTCCAGTTGATCGAGCATAGCGTTCACTGCCGCATCATCACCGCCATCCCTGTAAGGGTACGGATACGGGATCACATACGGCGAAAACAGGAGCGGCTTGTAGACTTGGTGGTAAAGCGGGATGGCTCCCACACTGGTTGCGCCAATGGTATCCCCATGATAGGCGTTGTTCATGGTGATAAAAGACCGCTTGCCCGCTATGCCGCGATTTTGCCAATATTGGAACGCCATTTTCAGCGAAATTTCCACTGCGGTAGCCCCATTGTCCGAATAAAACACCTTGGTCAAGCCTTCTGGCGCCAATCGGATCAGCTGCTCCGCCAGCAAAATAGACGGCACGTTCGCCATACCAAGCAACGTAGAATGAGCAACCCGGTCGAGCTGTTCGATGATCGCTTGATTCAGCTCTGGCACATTGTGACCGTGAACATTGAGCCAAACAGATGAAAAGCCATCGTAGTATTCCTTTCCGTGAACATCAAAGAGCTTGATGCCTTTTCCTCTGGCAATGATCAGCGGTTCCTCTTCTATGTAGTCTTTCATTTGCGTAAAAGGATGCCAGAGGTACCGCTTGTTCTTGGCAGCCAATTCATCTGGTTTATATAACAACCAAATCACATCCTTAGTTAACATTTATTTGTTAACTAATATTCTAATTTGGTTTACTAATTTTCGCAAAGCCTTTTTCCTCCGTTTGGCAATGAAAAGCACCCATTCACATTTTCCTATGAGATTATCAGATTCAGGAATAAGTTATTGTTAGTGAGAATGAGAGAAAATACCTAATCTAATCATCACCATCTCCTTGCCAGTTCACTCCAAATACTCATTATCGAGAACATTCTGTAAATATTTTCTGATAATTCAGCAAAATACAACCTCGGCACAATTCTTGCAAATTCATCGAATCACAATTGATGCAAACAAAATGGAGGTTGAGACATTGACACAATCCACATCGCTCAAACGCTCTCTTTCCCTTTTTCATGTCATCTTTTTTGGCCTAGCGTACATGGCTCCCCTGACTGTTTTCACCACGTACGGGGTAGCTACCCAAGTTTCTCGGGGGATGCTTCCCGCTGCTTACATCCTGGCTCTGGTTGCCATGGTTTTTACGGCGTACAGCTACGGCAAAATGGTAAAGGTTTACCCGATGTCCGGTTCTGCCTACACGTATACGCAGAAATCGTTGAATTCCCACATCGGGTTTCTTGTTGGCTGGGCGATTCTGATGGATTATCTCTTTTTACCCATGATTAACTATCTTGTCGGCTCTCTTTATTTATCGATCTATTTTCCCAGCGTTCCTTACTCGGTCTGGGTCATCGGCTTTATCGTGGTTACCACGGTGATCAACATTCTGGGGATCAAGCTGGCGACTAATATCAATACGGTTTTTGTCATCTATCAATTCCTCGTCCTCATCATTTTTGTAGCGCTATCGATCAAGGGCATCATGAGCGGTATGGGAACGGGAACATTGGCGTCGATTAAGCCGTTTTTCAATCCCGATGTACCGCTTTCCTCCATCATGGCGGGCGCCTCGCTTTTATGCTTATCATTTCTCGGCTTTGACGCTGTTTCCACGTTGTCGGAAGAAACGAAAAATCCGGGTAAAACCATCCCGAGAGCGATCATGCTGGTTACGCTGCTGGGTGGGGCGCTGTTTATTTTTATCGCCTATATCGGTCACATGATTTATCCCGACTATGCCTCGTTTAAAAATGCCGATACCGCTTCCTATGAAATCATCGAATATTTGGGCGGGACACTGTTGACCTCGCTCTTTACGGCAGCGTCGCTAGTTGGTTGCCTGGCATCCGGATTGGCTTCCCACGGCAGTGTGACACGTTTGCTATATGCGATGGGGCGCGATTCCGTTTTGCCCCAGAAGCTGTTTGGCTCCATACATCCCCGGTTCAATACGCCGGTGTTTAACGTTTTGCTGGTGGGGGTACTTTCGCTCAGCGCCTTGTTCATCGACCTCGTGACCGCCACCTCTTTTATCAACTTTGGGGCACTCGTCGCCTTTACCTTTGTCAATCTGTCGGTTATCGGCCATTATTACGTCCGCATTCGCCGCCGTTCCCCGATGGATACGATACGTTACCTCATCCTTCCGCTTATTGGAGCCGCCTTTACGCTTTGGCTCTGGTCCAGTCTCGATAAACATTCTCTGATGCTTGGGGGCATATGGGTGCTGTGCGGGCTTCTTTATCTGATGTATCTCACCAAGATGTTCACCAAACGTCCACCCGAGCTGAATTTTGATGCGATTGAACGAGGAGAAAGCGTCTGAGCGAATACCTTGCGGAAGAAAGAAGGAGTGATTATCATGACGGTTGATCAAAAAGCAGATGTCGTTTTGTCTGGAAATGCCGTATTTACCGGACTAACCGACGAGCCTGCCGCATTATCCATTGCGATTTGTCAGAACCGCATCGCTGCGATCGGCACCGCGGAAGAGATTGAACCGTGGATCGGACCACAGACTGCACGCCACCACTTTGCCGACCAGCTCATCATGCCAGGGTTTCACGACTTCCACCTTCATATCATGATGGGCTCCGTTTCATTGGACAGCGTAGGCCTGCATGATGCCCGTTCTGAGGAAGAGGCGGTGGAGCTGGTCCGCCAATACGCTGAGTCTAGACCTGACGAGCCGTGGATCATCGGCTATAGCTGGGATGCCGGCTTCTGGCACAGCAAACGTCTGCCGCACCGCGCTTCTCTAGACAAAATACTGCCCGACCGACCTGCGCTGCTCTTTCACAACGAAGGGCACTACGCCTGGGTAAACAGCAAGGCGCTTGCGCTGATGAATGTGGACAGCACGACGGTAAATCCCCCATTTGGTCTGATCGATAAGGATGAAAACGGAGAGTTGACCGGTATTCTCTTTGAGACAGCTATCGGTTTGCTGACGGAAGCCGCGTATTCTTTTTCCAAAGAGAAAAAAGCGCTCATGCTAAAAAACTTCCTCGCTCACGCCGCGAAGCTGGGCGTCACTTCGATAAACGATTTGTACGCTACGGAAGCAAATGCGAACCTGGAGGATTTTGAGCTGTTTAAAGAGTTTGAGGATAACGGCAGTTTGACGTCGCGCATCCATCTGCTTCCCGGACTCAATGGGGATCTTGAGCGGGCCAAAAACCTGCGCGACACATACTGTTCAAGCATGCTCCAGGTAGCTGCGTTAAAGCAATTTGTCGATGGCGTCGTAACCGGCTATACCGCTTATATGCTGGAACCGTACACAGACCGGCCTGAGACCCGCGGGGAAACGGCTTTCCCGCCGGATGTACTCAAAAAGTGGGTAGTGGACGCAGACCGAGAAGGGTTCAGCATCCGCTTCCATGCAATCGGTGATGGCGCAATTCGCCTGGCACTGGATGCATTTGAAGAAGCGCAAGCCGCGAACGGCAAGCGGGATTCCCGCCATGCGATCGAGCACATCGAGGTGATCCATCCCGATGACATCGCCCGTTTTCACCAGTTGGGGGTGATTGCTTCCATGCAACCGGAGCATATGCATGCAGCAGATCGCCAAACCTATGTCTCCTGCATCGGCGAAGAGCGCGGGACCTATGCATGGGCCATCAAATCCCTGGAGTCGGCGGGGGCAAAGCTCGCCTTTGGCAGCGATTTCCCCATTGTCGGCTTAAACCCGATGCCGGAGATTTATCGCGCTGTCAGCCGTATCGATAACAGCGAAGAGAACCATTGGAATCCCAACGAAGCGATCTCGCTGGCCAATGCCCTAAAGGCTTACACCGTCACGCCTGCTTATGGCACATTCCGCGAGCATGAGCTGGGCACGCTTGAAGCCGGCAAGCTGGCTGATATTGTGGTACTGGACCGCAATCTGTTTGCTGTTGCACCCGATGATATTCTGGATACCAGAGTGAAGCTTACCATCGTGGATGGAAAGATTGTCTATACCGGGTAGCTGCAAAAAAGGACCTTGTCCCTCCATATGGAGAAACTAGGTCCTTTTTTTGTTATTTGCTGCTTATTTCGTTTGCTGCAAAATGCGATACAACGCCACGACGCAAACGGCACGGGTCGTTGCCTTGCTAGGCTGGAACTTGTTGCTGACCGGATCCATCAGACCGAGTCCCACCATGTTGGTGATGGAGGAGGAAGCCCAGGAAGGCCATGTTCCTTTGTCACCAACAGTCTTGGACGCTCCCTTTTTATTCACGAGACGGTCGAGGATCACAGCCGCTTCTGCACGTGTCACAGGCTGGTCAGGACGGAACGTGTTGTCCCCGTAGCCTTTGACCAATCCCTTGGATACTGCGACCTGCACAGCTCCCTGCGCATAAGCTGGCACCTTGTCTTTGAAGCCGAGCTTTGGTGTAGAGGGAAGCTGCCAGTCAAAGGTCCGGGCGATCAACGTGACAAACTGCGCCCGTGTCAATGACACTTCCGGACCAAATGTGGTTTCTGTCAAACCTTTCACATAGCCTTTATCTGCCATATACGTGATTTCGGCTTTTGCTGGATGGTTGGCGATATCGGTAAACGACGCACCTGCGTTATCCAGATAGTACGGAACATACTTGCCGTAGGAGTTGACGTCATAGACCCATTGACCCTGTGCATTTCTCGTACCAAGCAGCGGATCGAGCGTATTGTTGGTTTCATTCACGTACAAGAGCCCAATTCCTTTTCCAGCGATCCAATTTTTCGGTACCAAAGTCAACTGGATTGGCGAGGTCGAAATGCGATCTTCTGCACCTGCCTTCAGCTCTCCTGGCTTGATTGTGAAGGAGTAGTCCGCTGGTACGTAGCCTGGAAGAGCCTGTGTCACGATCGGATCGACCTCAATCAGTGCTGTTTCCAGGAAGGATGCGGTATTCACAAAGGAATGCTGCAAGTCGAGCTCCGATCCCAGCGACATGCTGCCTGGCAATTCCGGTACGACCGCTGTATCACTCGGTTGACCAGTCTGGTTTGGCAACAGGAGAGAAGCTTCATCGAAGTACAACGTGCCTTGATCGTGTGTGATGCCGTCGTTTGGCTGGTCGACGACGTAAATGCTCTTCAGCTGCAACGGATAAGCGGCATTGCTCGGGAAGTAGCCTTTGACCTGCTTCCAGCCCGACCAGTCGATTTCTTTTGCCAGATCGACATACACGGTTTTGCCGTTCGCATCGATGACTTCTGCGCGCAGCCAGTGTCTGCTGTTGTCACCATTGACCCACAGTCCCAAACCAAGCGGCTTGCCTGGAATCGCAACCGGCTTGGCTCCAAGAACACCGTAAGCGATTCTCAAGCTGCTTGCAGGAGCTCCTGAGAAGTTGTAAACGAGTTTCGCTGCTTTTTTCGTACGGAAGACTTGATCACTGACCGCTCCAAACGAACCGGCAGAGCTGATGCTCGCTGGATTGGCTGCGTGATACATGCCAGCCTGGTTATCAAAGGTCAGCCAAGGCTGTTCGAATTGACCGACGGCAAATGGAATCGTCGTCGATACACCATCATAGGTGACAGTGACTTTCCCGTTGCCTGGTTGTTCACCCGCTACCAGCTGCAGCTTGTCGTTCACAGTAGCTATGGACGAATCTACACTGGTCTGCACGCTAAGCGGTGTCGCCTGCACCAGTGCACCCTTCTTCGTCTTGATTTTGATATCAAGTGTCAGGGATTGGCCTGGAGCGACCGTGATTGGATTTGGAGAAACGACGATTTGCTGGACTTCACTGCCAGAAACGACGTGAATTTCTTTATTTTGTGTCACATTGCCCAAGCGTCCCTGCAACGTGATCTGCCCCGAACGAGCTGGCGTAAAGCGCGTTCCATCAACCGTACCACCATCCGAGCCACTGACGTCCCAGCGAACATTGGAGGAATTGATTGCAAACGGCTGAAAATGCGTGTCATACCCTTTGGATGCAGTCATCGATACGGTCTGTCCAATGAGCACATCCGAAGGCACATCGATGGTAAAGCCTCTCAGATCTCCTGGAGGAGCCGTATTGTACACGGCCAAACCAGTAGGCACTCTGCGCTCAGCGCCTCCGCTCGGTACGTTGGACAAATTCGCATGCGTTTCCCCCAACATACGGGTAGCCAGAGTCGTGGAACCGCCTCCGTCAAAGTTCACTGCACGATAAGAACCCAGTTCTGCCATGATTTTCGCCAATTCATCGAGGTAGACCCCTTTGCTGGCATCAATCGTCACCATGTACAGCGTTTTGCCATCCTGAGAAATCCCTGCGGCAGTGCGTGAGTTGATAGACGTAATAGATTTGTCTGCTTGGAAAGAAGTGAGCGCTTTTCCCTGATTGACCAAGAGAACGTTTCCGCCTACTGCCTGCATCAAATTAAGATTTTGCGGAGTCGTCTGGTATTCGACCGCTGCTGTAGCTCCGACTGGGAAGTTTTGCTTCAGGTATGCGGCGGCTTCCCCATGTCCCCAGAGGACGTAGCCGTTGTATGGTATGTATACGCCTGGTTGATTCACACGAACTTCTTTTGCTACGTTGTCGACGAACAATACCTCTACGACATCCTTGTAGCCTGAAATAGCACCAAGGCTTGTCTTACCAAAAGAAGGCGTGTACAAGTTCAGCTGATTCTGGTGACTTTTGCGTCCATCGCTGGGATTGTATTCTTCCTTGTTTACTCCTTGGATAGAATAGGTAGACCCGTTCTGAGCTGTTACCTTTCCGCCAAATCCGAATTTTTCGATGATGGCAGTCTTGTCTCCTGTCAGACCCAGGCTGTACCAGTAAGAAATGAGACCCATCGAGGAGACCAGCTCCTGATCTTTCATCACGATCCCGAATGGAGCCCCGCGCTTGGACATGTTGAAGAAGTCGGCATTGATCGCCGCAATCGCTCCAGTCTCACGTGCCATTTGCGTGACCGTTTGTCTTTCGGTCAGCTTCCCTTTTGTTCCGTAGACTGGTTTCACTTCTACATACTGATTGCTCAGATCGACCTTGGTCACCATGACCGTAACCAATTGATTCGCAAACGATTTTGTGTATTTGAGTAAAGTGGTACCCTCCCCAATCGGGGTCTGCCACATCATTTGCAATGTGCTCGTTTCCGCTCTCGCCAGCGCGACATTAGTCGCAAGCGGCACAAACGGAACAAAAGCTCCCCAGGCTACTGTTGCAGCCGTGAGCAGCGTAACTGCCTTCCGCGCTCTCATGTTGGTGACTCCTCTCCGTTTTCCGATCTCTATGTGTCTTCTTGTATGTATGTGTTCAACTAAAATTAAGACGCTGCAAGGTGGTTGATAGTTTCACCTTGTCGCTATATTCTCTATTAGAAAAATATACCAAATAGTAAGCCGCTACAAAATGGAAAGAAAACCCGCCCGGTTGTGACAATAAACCGGGCGGGATCTCGAAGACGGCATTTTATGGAGACTGGGTAATTAATGACCTGATTGGAACGGCTCTGGACGATCAGTACGCATGCCAAAATGATACAAAATGGCTTCCACAATCCGGCGGGATGCTTCCCCATCCCCGTATGGATTGGCGGCATGAGCCATGACTTCGT
>JARDZO010000400.1 GCA_029240815.1 Brevibacillus sp. | reverse complement strand
AATAGACCGCCGATTGAACGAACATCAGTAGCCTTTCGTTGTTCCCATTCCAGAAGCAGGTAGCCTGCAAACACGATGGTCGTGTGACTAATGAGCATGCCAAATGAACGTCCTTGAAATTCCGTTCCCAGTTTCAAGTACGATTTCGTGCATTTGAAAAACGTTTCGATTTTCCAACTAATACCGTAAATTCTTACAATCTCTGCCTCTTCCAAGGTGATGTCCGTGCTGGCAATGGCGAGCCATTCCCGACGTTTGTTACGGTTTCGGACAAATACCAACTTGATTGACAGACCATTATATTTCCTTTCTTTCCTAATATTGGTATTATTACAAAAGGAGGGATCGATCATGACCGGGTTATCAAACGTATTTTGGGGATTATTATTGGTTTTTGTCGACATACGCTTGAATAATTTTGATATCTTACCGGATTTGATCGGTTTTATTATCGCTTATGCAGGCTTCTCTCAACTGTCTTCCTTTCATCCCCATTTCGAAAAAGCAAAATACGCTACGATACCGCTTTTGCTTTTTTCGATTCTCGACCTGTTCCAAGTTCAGGTCCAGATTCAATTCTCTACAGCTCATCCTTCTTCCTTAAGCGTCCCCATCGTCTTCTTGTCGATCGTGTCGACACTTCTCTACTTGTACATGGTCTTTCATTTGTGTAAAGGCATAGGGTACATTGGAAGACACATCGGGGTACCGGAATTGGAACAAAAAGCGCAGAAGAGATGGACCTACTTTCTGTGGATCACTCTCATCATGTTTGCAGTCCCTATATTGGCTTTGCTGGGAGCCATCTTCTCTGATATTCTCCTCCTGGTCATCCCGCTCATCATCATTGGGCTAGTCGTGTATATTTTGATTCTGATGCTCATCCGAGAGGCGGATCAAATCTGGCGTTCGATTTCGTTTCAAGAGTAGGAACCTTACATACGCAAAAACCCGCCGATGCCTGTAATAAAGCAAAAGCGGGTTTTCCCTATTATCGTGAAGCTTAGGATGTAACGTCTCTTCTGATAAACACCGTATACGCCACGATCAGAGCTACGATCGCCCAGACGGTCAACACCGTCAGCGAAAACGGCAAGGTCATCCCTTTAATCGGCGGCAGCGTTCCATTCAAATAATCCGTCAGTTGCAGATTCACAACGAACAAGTACTTGGAGGACTCCCAAGACGAAGCCATCTGCGTCAAAATCGTTCCACTGATCAAGGCTGCCATCATAATACCCATACCCGCTGCTGCGCTCCGCACGAGTACGGAGACCATAAAGGTCACGGTGCCCACCACTACGCACACAAACCAGCCCAATCCATATTGCATGAGCAAAAATTGCCACTGCGGAATCATAAAGGCACCGGACGTCTCCAGCTCGCCTCCTGTCACCTCGAAGCCTGTCAGGATCGGCAATGTCCACCCAGAGTAGCCAAATACTACGCCAGACATCACATACGCCAAAAGTAGAGTCATCAACACGGTGAGAGACGTAAAGAGCAAAAGCGTGATGTACTTGCTGGTCAATACCTTCCACCTTCGGACAGGCCTCGTCAGGAGGAGCTTGATCGTCCCTTCACTGAACTCCGCTGAGACCAGGTCCACCGCTAAGACGACAATGATCATCGGTAAAAACATCGAGACAGCTTGATCCATAAAGCCTCGGGCAAATGTCGGTCCTCCCGGTGCCATCGGGTTGATGTCATGATCGAGGTAGTACTGCTGTTGCTGAATCCGCACTTTGATAAAGTCCCGCCACTCGTCGGGCAATCTGCTGGATGCCAGCCTGTTTTGCATGTCGACGATCTGCTGGGTCAGCAGAGGCCGCCAATCAGAGGTTCCCATGCGCTCCTGAGCCGTAATGACCGAACGGTATTGCGCGTATGTAAAAATCGGGATTATGATTGCCAATATCAGCACGACGACGAGAAAACGGCGCCGACGCAGCAGTTTCACCGTCTCATTTTGTACCAGTCCCAGCATGCTCAGTCCCACGATTGCCTCCTCCTCCCGTCAAGGTCAGGAACAAGTCTTCCAACGTAACAGTCTTTGTAGCGATACCCTTGACTGGTATTCCCGCGCGCACCAGTGCCTGATTCACATCACTGACTCGCTCCACATCCATGCGGCACTTCAGGAGCTCTTCGCTCACTTCCCAGACTTCTTTTACGGCTGGATGCCCCTTTAGTACGCGTATTGCTTTTTGCATGGACTCAGGTTGTACGGTCAAATCCACCTGATCGGCGAATTGCGCCATCAGTTCTTTTACCAACCCGACCGAAATCACTTTGCCCTGACTGATGATCGCCACCCGATCACACATCATCTCGATCTCGCTCAGCAGATGGCTGGAAATGAAAACAGCCAGCCCCTCTTCCTCCGCAAGCTTGCGAATAAATTGGCGCATCTCCCGAATCCCAGCTGGGTCCAGTCCATTCGTCGGTTCATCCAGAATGAGGATTTTGGGTCGGTGCAGGAGTGCTTGTGCAATGCCCAGCCGTTGCCGCATCCCTAGCGAGTACGTCTTCACCTTGTCGTCAATCGCTCTCTCCAGATCGACAAAGCTCACGATTTCCTCAATCCGCTCCTTGGAAATGCCACCGCTCATACGGGCAAATTGCTCCAGATTCTCCCTGCCTGTCATGAACTTGTACAGCTCTGGATTCTCTACGATGCATCCTACCTGTGCGATTGCTTGGGGAAACTGGTCTTGTAAGGATATTCCCCCGATCCGAATTTCTCCCCCATCAGCTGTAGCCAGTCCGACAAGCATACGAATTGTCGTTGTTTTCCCGGCACCGTTTGGCCCCAGAAATCCGAAGACTTCGCCAGAAAAGACTTCAAATGTAATATCGTGAATGATCGGTTTTCCGCCGATCTTTTTGCGCAATCCTTTTACAGAAAGTACTTCAGCCAATGTGCACCCTCCTGTTCAATTGCCGCCCCATTGCCTGACGGAAGCGATCTGTTTATGGTACACTGTCAAAAGATGTCCATCCACATTATACCACGTTCTTCCATCTAACACCGAATAGGAGGGGTATCCGATGCGCACATCCGGCCGATTACTCTGGCGCACGGCAGGTCTCTTGTCTTTCGTTTCCTTATTACTGTTTGCGACAGGCTTCGTTCTTGCCCTCAATCCGCGGCAGCTAGCTCCCGCCATAGCTACAACACCATCCCAATCACCCGAACAAGCATCGCCCATGCCCGTGGAAGGGGTCCAAAAAGTAGTGGCCCTCGGGGACTCACTCACTCGTGGAGCAGGAGACGCCAACGGTCAAGGCTATGCAGGTCTCGTCCGCCTGGCACTGGAAAAAAAGCTCGGGAAGTCAATCACGTTCTCCAATCTGGCCATTAACGGGATTGAATCCCCCGATCTGGTCAAGCAGATGTCGCAGGAGCAAGTAAAAGCGTTGCTGGCCGAAGCCAACCTCGTCTTGTTTACCATTGGCGGAAATGACTTGTTTAGTCAGACGGGAGGCCTCTATGTGATAGATAAAGAAAAATTGGCCGCGGCTACAAAAGAGCTCACGACCAATTATGAAGAGGTTATCAAACAAATTCGAGCAGTCAATCAGAAAGCAACGATCGTCTATACGACGTTGTACAATCCGTTTGGAGATACCGAAGCATCTGTCGATACGATCCAGCCCGTGCTCGATTGGAGCAATACCGCCTCGCAGATTGCTGCCAAGTACCCGCATGTCATCGTCGTCCCTACCTATGATTTGTTTGTTAATAAAGAGAAAACCTATTTGTATTCTGATCATTTCCATCCAAACAAGGCCGATTACGAGCGCATCGCAGCTCGCATCATGCAAGCATTAGAGTGAATCAACCCGAGCATAGTTGATTGACTTACCGGTGCTTGCGATATAGGCGCGTTGCCCAGCCCACTGAAATATGTTGCTGACCATTGAGAATGCGGCCACTACGAGGAACAGAGTCGTTCCTCCGTAGGATGCGAGCAAAATACCACCCATCCAAGGTCCAATAAATTGGCCAACGCTGCTAAAGCTTTTGGCTCCGTAGTAGCTTCCCCGCAT
>JARDZO010000128.1 GCA_029240815.1 Brevibacillus sp. | reverse complement strand
TCAGGCGTGTTCCCCTTTTTCCACTCCGCTTGGGCTGTGTCCCAAACGCCTCCGCTTTTTTCCCTTTTTTCCTCGGCCATCCTTGGCTATCCAACTTTCTTTTTCCTGGGGGGCTTTAAGCTTTTCCCCCTTGAATAATCGCTAAAAAGGTGGCTAGAAACCACAAAAGCTCGCAGGAGAAGCAGGTTTCCAGGCGGAGCGACTCCGGAACCCAGCTTAGCGGAACAACGAATTCACGGGATCAAGAAGCGGTACCTCTGAGTTCCCTGCGTAGAGTCTACTACTTTACCGCTTCCCCGTGAATCGTTGTGGAGCGGACAGTCTAATCTTCTTTGCAGGGTGTAGGCTGGAGCGTAGATCGGAAACCTGCTTCTCCCCACCTCCGCTATGCTGATAAGCACTTTCCGATATTACAAAAAAAACAAGCACCTGCCAGCTATAGCTGCAGGTGCTTGTTTACGTTGGTAAAGTATCGGTCATCAGCTTCAAAAGAAAAAACAGCGCAATCCCCGCGACTGCCACCGTCCACCAAAGCGGTTTGCTGTCCGTTTTGCCCGTTTTGTAAATGCCGATCAGCTTCCAGGTGCCCACGGCCACACAGAGGAGACTGATCAGGAGCAGGATTGTCCCCATGATCTCCCTCCCTTCCCTCTCCTAGCTATATGGGAAGCGGAGAAAAAAAATCACTCCTTTGGCACATCCTTTTTTCCTAAACGGCTCAAGACAGCTCGTCCTCTTTGCTTGATCGACTCATCCTTTACGGTGAGCTCACGCTTTTTCATCATGCCATTTTTCGAAGTGTCCGGTCGGTCGTTTTGCTGTCCCTCCCGCATCAGCTGTATTTGCCTTTGCCTTTTTTTTCATAGTCATCGAGCAGCTCGCCAAAGCTCTTGTTCTTTTCGCGTTCTTCCTGTTCGCGTCGTTTTTTCTCGGCTGCTTCCTGCACTTGTCGCTCGCTTTCCGCTTTCATGTCTTTTTCCAACTGCTTTAATTTGCCAAGCGCATCGGCATTCAGCATTTCTTTTAGGTTCAGTCCATTCTTGGTTTCGGTTGCCGCCTCATGAGACGGACGCTGCGGCTTGCGTTGCTGTTTTTTGGCCATCTGATTCCCAACCCTTCTGTATCCTTATAATGCCCTCATTCAATGCCATCTGTCTGGTCATACTATCTGCATCCGACATGAAGGAGGAGGTATTAACATGGTACGTAACAAGGCGAAAGACTTTGGCAAAACCGCTGAAATCCGCGGACCAAAGGCTCAATCCGAAGCCGTGCGTTCTGACGGCTCCATTAATAGTGAACCACAAGAGCGGTTAAAAGAAAACCGTTGATCATGTAAAACAGATCAAACCGCCGTTCCTACTGGACTCGGCGGTTTTTCCTAGAAACGCTCTGTTCCCTTGCTTTTCGGATCACTCGTTCCTGCTTGATCAATGTGAGTTTGTCGTCAAACTGAAACCGGCACCCTTTTCGCCACAGCCTTTTTGCCAAATCACGTTCCATCTCTAGCCGCGGCAATTCCTTGCACCCTCCAATCCGGGAAAAATTGCCGCGAAGACTGGAGACATGCTGGGTCTGAAATAACGTCCAAGGCGATCGATGGTGCTCCAGCCGCGGACCGTATTTTTGTCGAATCGCTTGACGCTTCTCTGCTTCCGGACAAGGCAATCCAATGTGAAAGGGCAGTCCCCCCACAATCTGACTCTCCTCCAGCAAAGGAACGGTGCGATTCTGCGTATGTGGCCGTTTGATATGAGGGTATTGTTCCAGCCACTCCCTGCACTCCTGCTGCTGGATCGGGCTGAAATCGGGTTCGTAGACAGAATAGATGCGCCTGGTCCCGAGACCCAACAGTACCAGCTCTCTGGAATGCTCATGGGCGTGCTGGTGAACGCCGATGAATTCGCGCGGCACGATCATGTTGCAGGACAGCAAAATGATCAACTCTCCACTCGCCTGCGCGAGCCCGGTATTGAGCAGGTGGTAGTACGGCTTTCGTCTGCGGAAACGAACGACTCGCAGCGGATAATGGGCATCAAACCGCTCGATTCTTTCCGCGATTCCGTCACAGGAAGCATTGTCAATCACAATCACTTCGAATTCTTCAAATGCCGAGAATTGCAAATTCAAGCTAAACAAGGTGTACAGGAGCTGATCGGCTGCGTCTCTGACCGGAATGACGACACTGGTAAGCATCGGATCCCCCCCTTTTTATAGCGTATGCCAAAAGACAGCAGTTGGGCTGGGCGCACAGGTATAAGGGGATTGGTCTTGATGCATCTTATCTAAAGAAGCCTTCCCACAAAGGAGGTCCTACTGATGGACAAAGACAAACGGGAAACCAAAGAAACGGAAGACATCACCATCGACGGTACGCTGCCGCACCAAATCAGCGCCCCGGACTTCAAAAATTCGACCCGCTCGATCCAAAAGCCGTTCGTCAACGAATTTGGCGTTGTGATCGGAGACAGCTTTTACGATTCGCAGGAGTCCCCTATCAACAACTGGAGTACAGAAACGGATCCTTCCGTCATGTCAGGGGATCAGTGGGTACATCCGACCAACGATATTGGCTGGAACTCGCATGAAAATAGAGATATGCTGGAGGACAAACCGTTTGTAGGAGCCCGTTTTATGCACCCTACCTTTGACGTGAGCAAGGGTAAAGACTAACGTTTCCTCCCTATGTAAATGCCCATCCGGTGCAGTCTCATTGCCGGATGGGCTATTCGTTTGTGGTACAATGGGCGATAACGAGATGAGAGGAGCATACCCATGAGTATCACGCTTACAATCGAGCCAGCATTCGCTCTCGCCTATCAACGCTACGCCGCATTTGAACCGGGTGACGTTCTGCGTCTGTATGTTCGAACGAGTGGTCCTGGGACAGGCGGCTTATTTTATGCCATTGAAAAAGATGAAGTCATGCAAGACGATGCGGTATTTGAAAGTGAAGGGCTGCGTTTTGTCATTCGTCCGACCGACTTTTGGTACTTTGACGGCGGACAGCTCAGCTATAACCCCTCGTATGGTGAATACGGCTTTTCCTTTTCCAATCCTCGCTTGGAAGACTAGACTCCTTTGAATGTGACCACTCTCGAAGCGAAACCATCAAGAAACTTTTCCTTAGGATAGTCGTATACATCAAAGACTGCGATGACGTATGGGAGGAACCCTGATGAAAAAAAGCCGTTCGGTCCTCTTGGCCATCGGTGCCTTTTTATTGACCAATTTAAAATGGTTGCTGGGAATTCTGAAGTTTTCCAAATTCGGCACGACCCTGCTGTCGATGATCATTAGCCTCTGGGCCTATGCTGTTTTTTACGGATGGAAATTCGCAGCTGCACTGGTGTATCTGATCTTTGTTCATGAAATGGGGCATGTCATAGCCGCCAAACGAAAAGGGATAGCTACGTCTCCCGCTGTCTTTATTCCATTTGCAGGAGCGTTTATTTCCATGAAGGACACTCCCAGAGACGCGAGTACAGAGGCCTACCTCGCCTATGGGGGCCCGCTCGCCGGTATGATTGCCTTCTTGCCCGCTCTGCCGCTCTATTGGTGGACGCACGATCCGTTCTGGGCATTGGTGATTTATCTCGGTGCATTGCTCAACCTGTTCAACCTGATGCCGATCTCACCCCTGGACGGCGGCCGCATCGTCTCTGTTCTCTCCACCAAGATCTGGTTCATCGGTTTGGTCGGATTGGGAGTGATGCTGTTTGCGAATCCGGGTCCGCTCATGGTCTTCATTTTCATCATCGGACTGATCACCTGGTGGAGCCGATTGCGCGAGGGCTACCAGCACCAAGTGCTCCAGTATGAACGGGAGCATCTACATGGCTTTCTGTATGAGATCGCGCAGTGGCCTCATCTGGAATCGTCCTGGAACAAACGAGTCGAGTTGAGCCAGGAAATCGACCTTCTGGAAAAGACTGAGCCGCCAAAAGGCTATCTCGTCCCCTTTGTGCAGGATGAAAAACGTTTCAAGCGCGATCGACTGCGTTTAGACAAGGTATATACGCACCGAAAATGGGACTTGTTTAGACAATGGGAGCGCGAACCAGTCTTGTTCATTGACAGCGACCCCTTCCAGCCTGCTCCCTCAACCGTCTTAGCAGAAGCGGAGCAAAAAGCCACGCAGCGGTTGGCTGAGGTAGATGCACAAATGCATCGACTGACGACGTACTACACGGCACCAGCCTCCACCAAATGGAAGGTGTTGGTCGCCTACCTCGCTCTCGCTGCTGTCTTGTCCGCCTTCTTCATATACGGTCAGCATTTGCTCGGGCGTTGAGCCTAGATCCTGCGTGCAAACGTCCGGCATTTTGCAACCGGACGTTTGACCATCTATGACCTTCTCAGAGTGCAAAAACGTGCGATACGGTTATCTGACCGACGCTCTTCACAACCAACAGGGCTGTAGCGCCCACAACGGGTGTTTATCGGCTTTGTCGGCTCACCGAAAAGTTTGTAAAATAGAAAGTGTACTTTCATTAAATTCCAGAGAGGATGACTATTTACTTGGATAGCGTTCCGATAGTGCTCAACCTACTGATTGTCATTTTTCTAGTCTTTCTGAATGGCTTTTTTGTAGCCGCAGAGTTTGCTCTCGTTAAGGTGCGTCAAACGCGCTTGACGCAGATGGTCAACGAAGGTAACAAACGAGCTGCCTTTGCCCAAAAAGTCACCCAAAAGCTGGACGCATACTTGTCCGCCTGTCAGGTAGGTATTACGCTTGCCTCACTGGGTCTTGGTTGGGTCGGGGAACCTGCGATTGCCCACATGATCGTGGAACCTTTGCTTGGCTCTTCAGGGCTTCCTGATTACGCGATCTCTGCCATCTCGTTCGGTGTAGCATTTGCGATTATCACGTTCTTGCACATCGTACTAGGTGAATTGGCACCAAAATCACTGGCTATTCAGAAAGCGGAAGCGACTTCGCTGTGGGTTGCTGCGCCATTAATGTTCTTCTACAAATTGCTCTACCCGGCTATCTGGTTCTTGAACGGGACAGCCAACGCGCTCATGAAACGATTAGGTATGGAACCGATTTCGGAACATGAAGCGGCGCACACGGAAGAAGAAATTCGCATTCTCGTAAACCAAAGCCATCAAAGCGGACATATCGACCAGACTGAATTGTCGTTGGTGGAACACGTTTTTGACTTCTCCGAAACCTTGGCCCGGGAGACGATGATCCCGCGCATCGACATGGTTTGCTTATATACCTCGAATACATTTGAAGAAAATCTGGAGATCATCCGCACACAGCGACACACTCGTTTTCCTGTAGCGGATGAGGACAAAGACAACATCATCGGTTTTGTCCACGCTACCGATTTCTATCTGTCCGCTCTGCAAGACGGGCATGCCGATCTGGCTGAGCTGCTCCGTCCGGTACTCACTGTTCCGGAAACGATGGAGATCAGTACGGTATTGCGCCTCATGCAGAAAAAGCGTTCGCAGCTGGCGATTGTCATCGATGAATACGGTGGTACTGCCGGTCTGGTAACGATGGAGGATATCCTGGAAGAAATCGTAGGCGATATTCAAGACGAATTTGACGAAGAACGACCTGAAATCGAAAAAGTCGAAAACGGTCTCTCTGTTTCTGGTATGCTTACCCTCGCGGATCTGAATGATCATATTCCGTTTGATCTCGAATCGGAGGATGTAGATACGATCGGTGGTTGGTTGTACAGCCAACTGGAAGAGGAAATCGCAGTCGGTGCGATTGTCGAATGGGAAGATTACTTGTTCACCGTCAAGCAAATGGACAATCACCGCGTGACTCGTGTCTTGATTACGCAGCTACCTCTAAAAGAAGCTGAAGCTTCTGAAGCGTTGCAGACTGTTTCTTAAATGGATATTTAGGTAATAAAGGAACGCCCCTATCCAGCCGCTACGGCTTTGGAAAGGGGCGTTTTTTGATCAAGTATCACGTGCCTTCTATTACTGGCTCCCAGTCACGGACGCCGTTGTCTTCGAGAATTCCCATCGTTACGTCGCTGATGTCCGGATCGGTGAGTATACTGTCGCGAATTCGGTACTTGATGTCGTCAGCCACAGCGAGCGTCAGACCTGAACGCAGCTCCACGTAGCAATCTACATGGTAAAAGCGCCCTTCTTGAACAATCCGCAGCTGGTTAATATCAGTCACGTCCGGATCAGCGAAAATGATGTTGGCGACCCGATCTTCGATTTCTTTTGGCGCAGCTACACCGATCAGACCGACCATGTTATCGTAGCCTACCTTGAACGCCACACCGATCATCAAGACTCCGATCATCATCGTTGCAATCCCGTCCAACAGCGCAAAGGTTGAATATTGAGTCACAATCACCGCAATCAGTGCCAGCAGCGCTCCTGTCGTTGCTACAATATCTTCGTAAAACACCAGACGTGTCGGGGGTGCGGCACGACCTACATTGCGGAAAGCTGCCGGAATGATCGCCCATCCTGCTGCTTCCACTCGCGTCTCATGGACAATTTCTTTCATCGCTTTTACCAAGACATAACCATCCACTAAAATCGCGAGAAACAAAATCCAAAAGTTGACCCAGAAATGACTAGCGTGAGCAGGTTCCTTGATGAGATGAAGCCCTTCCATGAACGTCTCGTACGCCATGACAGTGACGACGATCACCGCAATCATACAAAAGAGATTGATGACGCGGCCAAAACCGGTGGGAAAGCGTGGTGTTGGCTTTTTTTCTGCCAAAACGCTGCCGAAAAAGACAAAGCCTTGGTTTACCGCATCTGCTACCGAGTGCATGGCAGAGGCAAACATAGCCCCACTGCCGCTGTACGCAGCTGCCAAACCTTTGACGATCGCTAGACCCGTATTGCCCAGGGCCGCTGTTGCGGAAGACATGTTACCCTTTTTTAACGTTGCCCAAAGAGAGCCCATCCTGCTATGTATCCTCCTCATAACAAATCAAGTTCTGGTCATGCACGTTTTATTATACTATTCCCTGTGGGCATCCGGATGGTGCTTTTTACGAAAAAGGTAAATAATTGAAAAGAGACAGGCGCATGAGCAACCCTGTCTCTTTTGATGATAGGTTCATTTAAGCAATCAGTTTGAGCCCCGCCACTGACACGATGACGAGCGCGATGCAAGCGATGCGCAGTGTATCTCGCGGTTCTCCGTACACGAGCATCCCTACCAACGCACTACCGACAGTTCCGATCCCGGTCCACACCGCGTAGGCTGTCCCCATCGCAATCTCTTTCATCGCGACCGTGAGCAAAATAAAGCTGAGCGCGAAGCCGCCGATCAGTACAGCGTAAGAGCGCAGCGACGGCTTTTGATTGACCTGTGTAATCCCCATGACCCCAACTACTTCAAAGCAGCCGGCCAATATTAACGATACCCATGTCATGCCGCTTCACCTTCCTTTCGCGGATGATCCTCGTGTTCAGGCGTCACCAGTTTCAACCCGATGATCCCTACCAACAACAATGCGATCAGTCCGACCTTTGCCCAGCTGAATGGTTCACCGAACAAGACCATCTCACTGATCACGGTACCTGCCGTACCCAGCCCTACGAACACCGCATAGACCGTACTTGTCGGCAGCTTTTTCCCCGAGTAAATCAGTACAGCAAAGCTAACCGCGATGGCAATAACCGTCAGGGTCCACGTCATCAAACTGTTTGCATGCTTGAGCCCGGCAACCCAGATGACCTCAAACACACCAGCGATAACGACAAGAAGCCAGTTTTTTCCCATAACGACATGCTCTCCTCTCATTACCCGTATCATTCCCATACACGTCTGGTCAGGATCATCGAAAAAGAGCCTGCTTTTTTCACGCAAAAAAAGCCTCGGTCGAATACCATCTCGATATTCTCCCGGGCTTTTATCCCTCCGTGTACACGGCGTTGCCGTGGGTTTTCTCTCGGTCCAGACCGGAGCTTTTCGCATCCGCGGAACCCTAGAAAACTCTGGGTATGAAGTTAGGTGTCTTTGTTTTGATTCATTCTAATTTATCACAAAACACACCCCGGCTCAATGGCTGTTTTCTGGATCCTGTCTAGAAAAAGGACAACCCGACGGCAAAGATAATACCAGAGACCAAGAGCGTAGTGACGCAGTACCCCATGATGTCGCGTACGCCGAGTCCAGCAATAGCGAGTGCGGGTAAAGCCCAGAACGGCTGAGCCATGTTCATCCACGCTTCCCCATATGCGATCGCCATCGCCGCGATGCCTGCATCCACCCCAAGCTGCTGCGCCGCTGGCATGATGAATGGACCTTGGACGACCCAGTGACCGCCACCAGATGGAACGAAGAAGTTTACGAATCCGGAGCTAAGAAACGCGAGGAACGGGAAAGTCTCCGGTGTGGAAATGGAGATGAAAGCATTCGTCATCATTCCACCCAGTCCCGATTGTTCCATCATGCCTTGGATACCTGCGTAAAACGGAAATTGAATCAAGATTCCTGCCGTACCTTTTGCCGCGTTTCCAACTGCTTTCATATACGAGAGCGGCGTACCATGAAGCAGCAATCCCGTGACGAAGAAGAGCAGGTTGACGGTATTGATGTCTACTTTAAAGCCTTTGTTCGCAAAGTAATAAATCAGGTAAGCGAAGCCCAGCGCACAAATGATGACGGTCAAAATCCGGCTGTTCTCCATGACTGTCGCAAATGTCTTCTCAGACGGTTCAGTAGCCTCTGCTGCAGCAGCGACTTCCTCTCTCGCGAACAGCTGCGGGTCAATTTCCACGACTTCTTTACCCGTTGGCATCATCAAGCGCGTCATGATCGGCAGAGCGATCAACAAGGCAATGGTAATGAACAGATTGTATCCCGTAAAGATCGTATCGGTAAGAGGGATCAGGCCTGCTGTTTTTTCCATAGGATTGCCTGGTGTAGCTGCTGTCAGTGGGACGGAGCCAGAAAGTCCTCCATGCCACGTCAAAAAGCCGATGTACGCACAAGCGATCAAAAAGCGATAGTCAGAACCAGGTACGCGTTTCGCTACCTCTTTGGCAAACAGTGCTCCTACAATCAACCCAAAACCCCAGTTGATCAGACAGGCAAGGGCAGACCCGAGCGTGACAAGAATGACGCCCTGTACCGGCGTTTTGGCAATGCCTGCGAGTCGAGTCAGGCTCCTGCTGACGAGCGGCGAGCTGGCCAGTGCGTGACCTGTCACCAGTACGAGGGCCATTTGCATAGCAAAGGCGAGCAGATTCCAGAATCCGTTCCCCCAGAATTGAACCATCTGAATAGGACCATGATCCGTAAAGATAAGACCACAAGCAAACAAAATGATGGTGAGAATAAGGGCAAAAACAAACGGGTCTGGCAAAAACTTTTGAACCAAAGTCGAGAAGAAACGTGACAACGCTTTCATGAAAGTCCTCCTTACTTGCTATGCTTTCTATCACTCCCTTCTATTACAAGAATCGTGCCAACTGCTTTTCTATTCATAAAATGGCGCCATTCATAGGTTTTACAGGAGATGGAAATTAAAAAAGTGTGTAAAAAGTAAACCTTTCGCCTACTTTTTACACACTTTGCTTTTATTCTTCTGACACGTCGATTCCATACATGTCCATTTTGTACAACAGCGCACTGCGTGAGATTCCCAGCCGTTTGGCAGTACGCAGCCTGTTTCCTTTTTCCCGCTGCAAGGCTCGTGTAATCGCTTCTTTCTCGACTTCCTGAATGATGTCCTTCATAGAACGATCCTCATAACGAATGCCTAGCTTTTCTGCTTCCGTTTCTGTCTCTAGTCTGGATTCCTCCAGATGCGCTTGGACATGCTCCGGGAGGATGGCTGGCCCACTCGCAAGCACGACTGCTCGCTCGATCGTATTTTCCAACTGCCTCACATTCCCAGGCCAGTGATAAGCATATAGCACTTCCACGGCGGCGGGTGACAGATAGCAGCCTTCTTTGCCAGTCTCACGGCCATACTTGGTTAAAAAATGCCGAATCAAAAGGGGGATGTCCTCTTTTCGCTCCCGCAGTGGCGGCATTTGAATGGGAACGACATTCAGACGATAGTATAAGTCCTCTCGGAACAGTTCTAGTCGGATTCTTTCTCGCAGGTCGCGATTGGTGGCAGCGATAATGCGTACATCTACGGGAATCGGCTCCACTCCTCCGAGCCTGACCAACGTTCGCTCCTGTAATACACGCAGCAGCTTCACCTGCAGAGAGGGAGTGAGTTCTCCTACTTCATCGAGGAACAGCGTCCCACCATCGGCCGCTTCAAACAGACCTTGCTTGCGAACGACAGCTCCCGTAAATGCCCCTCGTTCATACCCGAACAGTTCGCTCTCCAGCAGTTTCTCCGGGATGGCCCCACAGTTAACGGGAATCAAAGGCTGGTCTGCTCTCGGACTATTGGTATGGATCGCCCTTGCGATCAACTCCTTGCCCGTGCCACTTTCCCCTTGGATCAGCACAGTCGCTTTGGACATGCTCACTTTGCCTACCAGCTTGTACACTTCCTGCATGGCAAGACTCAGACCTACCAGAAACCCAGGGCTGTCCGACCTCTCTTCTGGAGACGGGTGCATGCTTCCATCCTCTTCACCCGTTTCGGGCTGATGCATGGCTTTGGCGACCACTTGCTTGACCTGTGTGAGATCAAAGGGCTTTTGCACGTAATCGTAAGCCCCCAATCGCATCGCTTCCATCACGTCATTGGCTGACCCGTAGGCTGTCATCATGACCACGCTAGGATTCGGACGCTCCCTCTGCTTCAGTCGGCGAAGCGTCTCCATCCCGTCCAATTCCGGCATCCGCAAGTCCAGAAGCATGACCTCGGGCTGATACTCCTCCAGCTGTTCCAGCGCCTCTATTCCGCTCGCTGCCTCCTTCGTGTCGTAACCTGCTTTGCGCAAGCTCGTGGACAATGCTTTCCTCACATTGGCTTCATCATCCACCAGCAGGATTCGTCTCTTCATCTCTCTACCTCCTCCCATCTGCCAGGCAAGGCCACTGTAAACTGGACACCACTCGATACGTTTTGAGCGGTGATATAGCCGCCATAGGCGTGTACAATTCGTTGGGATATAGCCAGTCCCAGCCCCGTGCCGGAAGGTTTTGTTGTATAAAAAGGTTCAAACACGGCCAACAAGTGTTCTTCAGCAATGTGCTGACCTTCGTTGGTAACGTGGACGCATGCGTAGTTGCCGTCCTTTTCCGCTCGAATCTGCACGATTCCCCCATTTGGCATCGCCTGTATCGCGTTAATCAGGATATTCAGAAACACCTGCTTCAATAAATCGGGAGATGCCAGAACATAGGGCGCATGATCCTCAAAACATCGTTCTACCTGTATGCCTTTTCCGGCTGCCCCCCGTTCAACTAGCATCACCGTCTCGTTGATCACATCCCACACGTGAATATGAACATTGGCAGATTCATCCGGTCGAGAAAAAAGCAGAAGCTCGTCAGCAAAACGATTCAGCCGCTCTACTTCTTCCACGATGATCTCCGTATACTCTCGACTGTCATGTTCTTCCGGCAATTCTTCCTCAATGATTTGGGCAAAGGCTTTGATGGATGTGAGCGGATTCCGCACTTCGTGGGCGATACTGGCCGCCCATTCGCCGATCACAGCCAAACGCTCCGCCTGTGCCAGCCTCATCTCCATCCGCTTCCATTGTGTTCGTTCATCCAGAACCACAATGGCTCCGAGTACTTGCTCTGTCGGGCTGACCCAGATGGAAGTACCCACCTTTACGTAGCGTAGTCCCATTTCAGCGTGCTGGTATTCCCACTCCGCATCCCGGATCGTTCTTCCATGCGTGAGTGTCTCTGACAGCAGCTCCACGAATGGCTGGCTTTTGGCGAATACATCGGTGTACGCTTTTCCCATGACCTCTCCCGCTGATAAACCAGTCACTTTCGTTGCCGCCTCATTCCACGATGTGATCTTCCCTTTCCCATCCAGTGCAAGAACCCCGCTATCCATGCTTTGCATGATCGTTTCCGTATGAGTCCGACTTGCTTGCAGCTCTCCCGCCATTTTGTTGATCGCCTCTGATATTTCTCCTGGCTCGCCCTCCAATCGCCTCATTCGGAATGACAAATCCAGACTGAGCTTTCTCAATCCACCCTTGATTTCTTCCAGAAGCGCTTCCAGGCGATGAACCATCCATCCACTCGCTACTGCTGCGATCAAGCAGCCGATGCCAGAAATCGCATAGATACTCCTGCGCATCCCGGCCAACTGCACATCAATATTACTCATCAGCTCATTAGCCCATGTGTAGCCAATCATTTTTCCGTTTCTTTGCAGAGGGTACATGGCATTCATGATATTGCCCCTGACCTGTTCTCCTATGGCGATTTCTGGCTTTCCACTCTCCATCACCAACCGTCCGAAATGGGCAGGAGAAATGGATTCACCCACGTGAAACTTCATCTCTTGGCTTGGTCCGTATGTAACAATCGCATCCAGATCTGCCGCATAATACCCGACTCCAATGCCAGGATGCTCGGAGGCAATTCGATCTGTAAGCGGTTGCAACGCTTCGTTAATAAATTCGATTTTTTGTTCGCGCGATGCCACTTGCACACCGAGTTTTTTGGTCAGATCGTCATAATCTTTTGGCAGAGCAAAGTCCAGCTGTTGGGTAATGGCGATCAGCTTTTGCTTTTTTTCTTCCAGCAACGCTTGCTCCGCCGCATGCAGCAGGACCATCCCCGTAATCAAAATGGGCAGGATCGTCACCGCAACCACAGAGGCTATCAGACGAATTCGATAAAAATAAGCTTTCAATAGTCATTCCTCGCTCTACAATTCCTCATCTATGTTATTCTAACATATAGAATCTACTCATTTTGCATAACAAAACGGTCAAAACGATTTTGCTTGACCGCAAGCGGTCACATCTGATTTTATGAAAAACGTCGAGATGTTCCAATCCCCCGATGAGAGGGGACGTTTTTCACAGAAAAAGGAGTATACTCATGACCCATGTATTATTTGTTTGCTTAGGTAATATTTGTCGATCCCCGATGGCAGAAGCGGTCTTTCGTCACCTCGTCGAGCAGAAAGGCTTGTCTGAACAAATCTCGATTGATTCTGCAGGAATTGGCGGCTGGCATGCAGGAGAGAGACCCCACGCAGGCACCCAGAAGATTTTGAATGAAAAGGGCATCGCTCACGATACATTGCGAGCCCGCCAAATCTCCCCGGACGATTTTGCCGCTTACGATTACGTCGTTTGCATGGACGAGGAAAATCTGACTGCCTTGAAACGAATGGCTCCCGCGGGCAAAAAGGTGTACCGCCTGCTTGACTTTGCGACAGGCGCAAACGAGGAAAACGTGGAAGATCCGTATTACACGGGGCGCTTTTCCTACGTGTACGATCTCGTGGATAACGGCTGCAACGGACTATTGGAACACATTCAAGCAAACAAGGGATAGCCGCATGGTGGGCTATCCCTTTTGTTTTTCTATTCGCTTTCCTTTCATACCGCTACGATTTCTAGTTCGGTCTGCTCTCTCAACCATTTTACGGTAATGCCAATCAACCGTTGATAGCTGACTGCTGCCGAGAACGTATGATCACCGCCGATGATGATCTCCGTCTCGCAGCGGCCCCGTCTGCGCAGACGAAGCTCCCGCTCATAATGGAACATCGCATCCACGGTAATCACGTCATCACGGTTGCCGTGCAGCAGCAGCGCGTCACCTTCAAATTGTTTGGCTTGGCGCAAAGGAAGCGCTCCATTCAGCGATTGGAAAAAGCGGTCCTGGAGCAAGTAACCGCGATGGTCTGTTCTTCCGGTCAGCAAGGCCTCCTGATATTCATTTTCGCCCACGATCCGTACGATGTCGTCATAAGGTCGGGCGACAGCCGCCCACAGTACGAGCGACCGAATGCGCTTATCCTGGCTTGCGGTCAGCATGGAGACAGCACCGCCCAGGCTGTGACCGATGAGGCTAACGCGATCAGGATCGATGTTCTCCAAAGCAAAAGCATAGTCGAGTACATCACGGGTCTGGCTCAGCAGGACGTCCAGTCCACCTGCACCGTATTCGCCACCACTTTCACCGCATCCGCCGTAGTCAAAACGCAGGACTGCAAAACCGTTGGAGGTCAGTTCTCTGGCGGCTTTGACAAACAAGCGGTCGACTCCGATGCGACTGCCGATGAATCCATGGCAGATGATGACGAGTGGATGCTTTTGATTTGCTTGGCGGATCGATCCCTCTGGTTCATGAAGGGTTGCGGCCAAGGCAATGTCCTCGCTAGGAATTTGTAAAGTCCGTTCCATTGAACTCACCTCATTTATTTTTAGTATTCCGAGTAGTTTACTTTGTTATAAGCAATTATCCCTTTTGTTGCTTTGAATGTCAAGAACATGGCAGGCAAATATAATGCCTGGTTGATTGCTGTAGTGGTGGGGCGGAAAAAGGAGAAAAAGCTCCATGTTAGTAGGGACACTTTTTCGGGGGTCATCCCTGCACGGCTCCATTCCAAAAGCGGAACGGCGTCCAAAGTTGCCGCTTCCACGAAGCTATTCAAAGGTGGACGCTCAAGCGTGTTCCGCTTTTTCCACTCCGCCTCGGCTGTGTCCCTAATACCTTCGCTTTTTTCTCCTTTTTCCTGGGCAGCTGTTAGACAAAAACAAAGTACACGACTGGGACGCCCTTTCATAGTGCTAATCTCAAAGGAGAAAACTGATCAAGTTTTAAACAATTTGATTTAGACTGATGAAATAAAAAGGCAGCGGCACCACGGACTTAAAAAGAAAGTCTTAGACTGCCACTGCCTTTTTTCAACTATCGAACCCGTTAGTGGAATGATTGATCCTTTTTCAAATTACTTCCTTTGTCCAACAAATGAGATGACATTCCTAATACTGAGGGTTCACGTGCCGTTTCAATTAGAAAATTAATTAACTTG
>JARDZO010000005.1 GCA_029240815.1 Brevibacillus sp. | reverse complement strand
TGTGATTCGCCCACGATAAGGCGCGATATTCGCCTTTGGTTGGCGGCAGTGAGATCGTTACAGGATTTTTTTTCTGACCCAAGGAAAGAGTCCGGATCACCGCATGTGGAGCGATGTAAGCCACCTGGGTACCTGACGGGGCAATGTCGATTTGCTCTTCTGTCGTCTGTTTCGGCAAAGACAACACATTATGCTCTTCGATAGCCAGCATGTCCTTTTCCCACCAGGAATACGTCCCAACGGTAATCCCTAGCAGGATGGTCGCGGCTATGATACGCATCCACTTTTTCCGTTTCCCTGATACCGGGGCAGCAATGCTCTCCCTGTTTTTCTGATCGAGCTCTTTCATTCGCTGGAGTAACTGCTTTTTCAATTCAGCTTTGAGCTGATAATTCACGGGAACGGCTCGACGCATTTGCTGCAAGTGACTTAACAGGGAAGCTACCGTCTGTTCCTCTTCACGTTCACGGGGGTATTGATCCTGTTCGTTCATTCGGATCCCCCCTTTGCATACATCTTCTGAAGTTTTTGTAAACCTCGGTAAGAAATCATTTTTATACTCGACTCCGTTTTGCCCAATACTTCGGCCACCTGACTGATTTTGAGATCGGCAAAATAGCGGAGCATCAGGACGTCTTTCTGGTCCTGGGACAATAAATCAAGCCGGTCACGAAGCAGGCGAATTTCTTCCTTCGTTAACGCCTGCCTCTCCGGCTGCCATGTATCGTCCGGCTCTGCACCCAGCAAATCTTCCTGATCTACCGGCAGCTCCCTTTTTTTTCGCATGAAGTCCACGTATGTATTATGTGCGATGCGAAAGATCCAGGAAGCGAACGGACTTTTTCTACTGTATTGTTCAAATTTTTCCAGCGCCTTTAAAAATACCACAGTGGTCAAATCGTCTGCATCCCATGTATTTTGTACACGGCATCGCAAGTAACGATTGACGCGATCAAAATACTCGTCATACAGTTCTGTAAATGGACGAGATTCATAATAGTCCCCATTCGATTGGGCCGATGGTTGCGCGGAACGCTCGATTGCCATTCCCATTGCGTTTTCCTCCAGCCTGACTGCCAAGCTCACTTTTCTCGATCGAACCTGCCGCTCAGACAAACTTGTTCTACTCTAACTGTGTACTACGTTTTGAACAAGAAGAAAGTAACAGATTTCTGGAATTTTCTTTCCAATTATTTTCCCAGTGCACGTTCGAGTTCATCGATGATGTCTGCTGCCGATTCGATACCGACGGACAAGCGTACGAGGCCCATGGTAATCCCTGTAGCTTTTCGCTGTTCTTCCGTAAACGCTCGATGCGAGGTGGTGACAGGGTGAGAGACGCTTGTTTCTACCCCTGCTAAAGAGGGAGCAAATTTAATCCACTGCAACTCTCGGTAAAAGTCGTAAATCTTGCTCTCGTCTGATAGTGTAAACGACACCATTGCCCCCTGTTTCTGACGGGCAAAAAACGAGGTAGACGCTTCGTTAGGATAATACACGGTTCCCACTGCAGAATTCTGCTGTAGATAGCGGGCAACCTCGCTCGCGTTGTCACATTGACGGTCCATGCGCAAAGCCAATGTTTTCAAGCCTCGCGATGTCAGCCATGCTTCAAACGGACTGAGAGACGCACCGTAGTTAACCACGATCTCGCGTGCTCTTGCTATCCATTCCTCTTTGCCGACCAGCACACCCGACGTCACGTCACTGTGTCCGCCAATGTATTTGGTCGCACTATGGACTACCAGATCGGCGCCAAGAGAAATCGGTTGTAACAAATACGGGGTAGCAAACGTATTGTCTATCATTACTGCCAGTCCATGCTCTTTTGCTTGCTTGATCCAAAATGGCATATCCGCTACTGTCAGCAAAGGGTTCGTGATCGTTTCCATAAAAAAGAGTTTCGTAGTTGGACGTATATGGTTAGTAAGGGTTTGTAATTCATTCAAATTAATGCATTCCAGCTCGATCTGGAGTCGGGAAAGCTCCTTGTTCAGCAGTGCATAGGTGCCTCCGTAGATTTCGTGTGACGCCAAGACGTGATCTCCTGGGCTGAGTACGGCGAGAAGACCGGCCATTATTGCTCCCATCCCTGACGAAGCGCTGACACCAGCACTTGCCCCTTCGAGTGCCGCGATAGCATCAGACAACTCTGATTGATTGGGATTTCCGTTTCTCGTGTAGAGGTACTCCCCTTCGCCTGCATAATATTGCTCGACGTCTTCTAACCCTTCGAATGCAAAAACGGACGTTTGGTAGATCGGGGTTGACTTGCTCTTCACCTGACGTAATGGTTGATGTCCAATATGAACCGTCTTAGTTTCGAATCTTTCTCCCATGCTGATCACCCTATCCTTTTTCTCCCATCATATCATGGTAAAAGGAATTGCGACTAGTGGATTGGCATTCCCCCTATTAGGTATGCTATAATTCGAAACCGAAACTCCCTCTTAGGGAAGAAGCAAAGGAAGGTGCTTGAGATGAAAAGACTTATACCTACTATTTTCGCTTGTCTGACAGCGATCGCATTGGTCACAGGATGTTCCAGCGCTAACAATGAGACTGCTCCGCCTACACAACCGGCTCCTGCTGAAAAGCCGGTAACCAAAGAGCCTGCTCAACCGCCTGGACCTACTGGTGCGAAAAAGTATGAGAAAGCCCCGGCCATGCAGATTGACAAAGCCAAATCGTACCAAGCGAAGATTTCGACAACGATGGGCGACATCACCGTCGACTTGTTTGCCAAGGATGCGCCAGTTGCAGTAAATAACTTTGTGTTCCTCGCCAAGGACAAGTTCTATGATGGCGTCACTTTCCACCGCATCATCAAAGACTTTATGATTCAAACGGGCGACCCACTCGGCTCCGGGATCGGTGGTCCTGGATACACGTTTGAGGATGAGCTGAACAATGGCCACAACTATGAGGTTGGTGTCGTAGCGATGGCAAATGCGGGTCCTAACACAAACGGAAGCCAGTTCTTTATCGGCACAGGCAAAGATGTCGAAGGCTTGAAAAACTCCCCGAATTACACTATTTTCGGTAAAGTTTCGGGCGGGATGGACGTAGTTCAAAAGATCGCAGGAACAAAAGTCAAAAACAATCCGCAAACCGGAGAGACTAGCACACCTGAACAAACCATCAAGATCAATTCCGTTACTATCACTGAAAAATAAGCCAGTTACGTGTAACACCACTGCTTTTCTTGCAGTGGTGTTTTTGTCTGATTAATCCCGATATCACTTGCTAGATATTGCTTTAGTAAGAAAAAACTGATATGATCTAACATATAAAATTTTGTGCGCGTACGATGATAGGAGCCTGATCATGGATGGTGTAAACCTCCTCTATGATCAGGCTCCTTTATGTTTTTTTTAGGGCTCATCCGCTCTAAAATGATTGAAGGAGTGACAAAAGTGAGAGAGGTTTTTGGGAATCGCAATTTTTGCAAACTGTTCTTTTCTAATTTGTTTTCTGGATTCGGTCAAGGCATGACGATGATAGGTATTTCGTGGTATTTGGTGGAATCGACTGGTTCAGCCAGCTTGCTCGGCTCCACGATGCTTATCTCCTCTATCCTGACGCTACTCATCGGACCCTATTCTGGCACACTGATTGACCGCTTTTCCCGCAAGACCATTTTACAGATGGAACAACTGGGAGGCTTTACCGTTCTAGCCTTATTAGCAGCTTGGGGTTTTTGGGGTGACTACCAAGAGTGGATGCTCATACTCATTTATTTGTCCGCAACGTTTATGTTTCAGATTCACGAACCTACGCAGGCTGCCTTCGTGCAAGAGACATTTGACCAAAGGCATTACAAAACGATCAATTCTTTGCTGGAAATCGAGAACCAAACCGCGCTGGTATTAGCCGGCGCATTAGCTGGATACCTTTTAGGGCCATTTGGGCTTCATGTGGTTCTCCTGCTCAATGCACTGACGTATTTGATCGCCTTTGTCTTGTTAACAAAATTGGACTATGTTTTTACTCTGAAAAAGCAAGTGGAAGCTTACCCCCGAACTTCTTGGATGGAACAGTTTTATCAGAGTTGGGTCTACATCCGGGCAAGACGTGGTTTCTTGGTTTTTGGGGTTGCTGCTCTGATCCCCTTTATAGCGGTTATGTTAGTAAACCTTCTGAACCCTATCTTTATTAGTCAATCTTTAGGAGAAGATGTAAAGATTTATTCACTTGGTGAGGTTACGTATTCAATCGGTGCTGTCGTTGCTGGATTTTTATTTACTTTGATCAGCCGGAAAGTTGGTTCATTTTCTTACATGATTTTTCATTACTTGTTGATGGCAGTTGTCCTCTTGCTGACGGTCTCTCTTCCGCAAGGCTGGATTTTTGTGTTGTTATCTACGTTTATCGGTTGGTGCAACGTATCCACTCGGCTTATCCGACAGACCCTTTACATGGAACTGCTGCCGAACCGCTTTATGGGGAGGGTAATGAGCTTTTTTAGATCGATCGGGACGCTGATCAGATTATTGCTGCTCGCACTGTTTACTGTGATGATCGACTCAACTGGAGCAACTGTAGGATTCCTCATCCTAGCCGGTCTTTTGGCAATCGCGACGCTTGGGATCGTCGTATCGATGCCGGTTCTGATGCGACAGGTAGTTTCATTGGCAGCTACGGCAGCAGAAAAACGAGAAACTAAAAACCAAATTTCTTAATTTCACACGTGGAAATGACCAGCCAGTCAAGCCCTTTCTATTCGTGTTTCGACTGGCTGTTTTCAGATTCTCATTGACCTGGCTTTCTCAACGGCCAAGCTCGTTTGAGGCATATGAAATTAGTTCAAAAATATTCTTGCAAATCAACTGAATAGTTCTATGGAACCATTTCCCTCTTGAACCATTCCGACAATGCCGATAGACTTGCAAATGACCCGATTCGCTTCCGCAATCAAAAGCAAAAGCGAAAAGGAGTGGTTCCCATCTTGATGACACGCGAAGCGCGAATACGCTTTTTCTTCTGGACAAATAGTTTTGGTTTGATGCTTTTATGCCTCTTTATCACCCCGACAAGCGCATCAGCACCTCATCCGAAAGAAGCAACACCTGCCCCCGCAGAAAAGCCATATGCCTCTATACGTGTTGCGAAAGTGGAAACAAAAGCGAAACCGAATATTCCAGACTCAACTGTGAAGCGCCAGAGCGTTTCGGCCAGCCGAGATCAACGGCCAAGAGTGATACGCAATGGTAAAGTCAAAGTATCTGAGCGGGATATGGAACTGCTCGCCCGGCTAGTTTATGCGGAAGGCCGTGGTGAACCGTATAAGGGACAAGTGGCAATTGCTGCTGTCGTTTTGAATCGGGTAGCGTCATCTCAATTTCCTAATACAGTTCGGGAAGTCATTTTTTCTCCGAATGCATTTTCGCCGGTACGAAACGGCAATCTTTCTCACAAGTCCAACGAAAGCACGCGCCGAGCTGTGCAGGACGCTGTAAATGGAATGGATCCAACAAATGGTTCCCTCTACTTTTTCAATCCAAATACAGCTACTTCCGATTGGATTTTTTCCAGACCACAAACGGTCGCTATCGGCAATCATACGTTTGCAAAATAAAAAATATCGACCCGTTGAAAAATAGATGCAGAAAAATTTAATAATACTTTATTTTTATTTTATCTGCATTTTACTTTTGCTTGCTATTTTGTAATCGTAAGCACTTTTTCAACGCATTGAGAAAAAGCCCGATATTCTTCTTAGAATGACTTTTCCGCACACACTTGCTGTATGTGCCAGAATATAGTTGGTTCCCGGTATGTTTTGGGTGAGAGCAAAACATATCTTCCGAGCCGATCGGTATTTTTCTCAATCGCCCCCAATACTTAGGCATTCCCTTTAGGGAATGCCTCTTTTTTTTTGCCTGTCCGGCTTATTTAAGCATTTTTTGCATATAAGCGGTCGGAATTAGCGGCGTATTCGGACGTTCAACGATCTCCTGAGCAGTGATCTGAAAGCCGGCATTCAGGTATAGTCGTACGTTTTTTTCAATCTCCATACGGACCCTGCACATCAGAGCGTTTTTTCCGTGAGCCATGGCATGCTGCTCCAGCCAAGCCAGCAAAGCGCGCCCGATGCCTTTTCCCTGTTCGTCTGGATCGACGGAGAGGCGAAAGAAGTGCAATGCGTCTTCTTTGAATTGAAACCGCACCATCCCTACTGCCCTTCCCTCGTAGATAGCGATTGCAGCCAGTTCCTGTCCGGTTTCCAATTGCTCTTTTATGTACGCTTCGGTTTCCAAGAGCGCGCTGGAAGGAGGGACCGTTCTCCTGAAGGCTAGGTGCATCAATGAAGTTATGGTCGCTGCGTCCTCTTCCGTCGCTTCATGAATGTCTATCATGTGAGTCACCTCTCGATGTTAAAACCCAAATATGGACATGCCTCCATCAACCGGGATGGTTTGGCCCGTTATGTACGCTGCTGCATCCGATGACAAGAAAATGGCTGGTCCAACCAAATCCTCCACATCTCCAATTCGACCACTCGGAGTGCGCTGCAAGATTTCCTGCAAATAAGCTTGATCATTCAGCAACGCTTCTGTCAAGGGAGTCCGGAAATACCATGGCGCAATCGCATTGATGTTAACCCCGAATTTACTCCATTCGAGCGCCAACACACGCGTCATCTGAATCACTCCTGCCTTGCTTGAACCGTATGCCACGCCTGTTCGCATGGCCACTAAGCCTGCTACCGAAGCGATGTTGACGATACGACCGTAGTTTTGTTCACACATGATTTTTCCTGCAGCCTGACACATGAAAAACGATGCTTTCAAATTGAGGTCCACAACGCGGTCCCAGTCTTCCTCCGTCACCTCATGCGCCTTTTTCCGGAGATTCATTCCGGCGTTGTTCACAAGAATGTGAAGCCCTCCCAATGCCTCTACCGTCTGCGCCACCACGCTCTCGGCGACACCTGCTTCTGTCAGATCGACAGCAATCGGGTGTGCTTTGCCGCCGTTCTCCTCGATTGCTTGGACTATCTCGTGCAGATCAGCTTCTGTACGAGCTACGACAGCGACTTGTGCTCCCGCTTCTGCAAGACCCAAAGCCAAGGCTTTTCCGATACCTCTTCCCGCTCCGGTTACGATTGCGGTCTTTCCAGTCAAATCAAAACGTGTCATATTCGGATCTCCCCTTTCTTTGTCCCCTAGGAAATTCTCCATCCATCGCCAATTCCCTTGTCTTTTGCTACAATGTACCTGTCAGGAAGGGAGGCATTTTTCGTGCGATTGTACAGTCAAATGACGTTAGCGGAGTTACAGGAAGAAATGGAACGTCTCCGTACACAAGCAGAGGAAAAAAAGAAAGCAGGAGACGATTCTCAATTTGGCATCATCCAACAAAAATACTTTATGGCTAAATCGTATTACCTCGGAACGGACGAGTTCCGAATCGGCGGTAAATACAGTGTGCCTGAACATGATCAACCTTTTACGATCGACTACTTTAACGGCGTTTTTGCCTGGGGTCGTTTTCCCCATTCAGATGAACAAACCGGTTTCCCTATTGGCATGCTGGAAGACTGGTACGGATAATTCAAAAACACAAGCACAAAAGGGACCGGTGATGAATTTTCACCTGTCCCTTTTTTTATGTCCCCTTGCAAGCACGAGGCGGATGACTATTGGATATACTAAAAAAAACGAAAGCGAGCGTTTGGAATATGGATTGGATCAATGTTACCTTGTTGGTACTATTGGCACTCGGCGTGATCGGTCATAATGCTACCGTTTCCATTGCAGTGGGGATTCTCCTTTTGTTGAGGTTGCTCCAGCTGGAACGGCTCTTTCCCTTTTTGGAGCAGTATGGACTCCATGTCGGGATTATCGTTTTGACTATCGGCATCCTCAGCCCGCTTGCTAGCGGAAAAATAAAACCCGACTCCATCTACCAGCTCTTTACCAACTGGCAATCTATTCTCGCTGTACTCATCGGCATATTCGTCGCTTATTTAGCCGGGAAAGGCACTTCACTCATGTTCCAAAATCCGATTGTTGTAACTGGCCTGCTTCTCGGAACGATCATCGGCGTGACCTTTTTTCGTGGTGTAGCTGTAGGACCACTCATTGCTGCCGGTATTCTCGCCTTCATCCTGCAATTTGTTCCAAAGTAGCGCCATTACCCCCAACGGTCCTTGAGGTGAATTCCATAGGCCAAGATTTGCGCTGGTGTCACGAGTCGAAATCCTTGCTGCTGGCGAAAATCAATCGTTAATTTGTCAGAGTCAATATGTTCGATCGTCTGTGGATCAATCACGAGAGTCAAAGAGTCGACTTCGATGACTTGATCTTCTGGGCTGGAGTCGTCCCACCACAAAGCGTACTCTACGTTCATTCCACACCCGCCAACGAGCTCGCCATTGATGCGAATGATTTTTCCTGGTCGATTGACGGACTTGAGCCGCTCCGCCGCTTCCTGAGTCAGTGTTACTTGCATATCGATACTTCCTTTCTCAAAATGCACTTCCCTTATTTTTGTATGCATCATTCCTTTCATGATAGCATACAATGCTTGAAAGGCAGCGGAAAGGACGATCTTCTATGAACATTTACGAGCAAGATGGTATTTTTGTGGCAGAAACAGAATTCCAATCGGAGCATGTTGTCATTTTTGCAGATACATGGGAAGAGGCCAAAGAGAAACTGATGGTCAGGCTCCTCGTATTAGAAATGATTGGATGAAAGTGGGCGGGTCGCCATTCAGACCTGCTTTTTTCAACCCCGCAACTTTTTTCACTACACCAGGCTGAGGAGTTTCTACATGACTACACAACTAGCCGGAATCGACAAGCAGGAGCTCGTGGCAAGAATCCGTCAACAAACAGCAATCGCCAACCGCAATAATGTGACACGGACGCAGGCCTATCTAGAATTTTATCGCCAGCATGAGGAGATTCACTGGGCACTGCTTGCCCATCTGGTCTCCCGCAATGGTGGTTGGAGCATGACCGATTTAAAAGGGGAATGGCTTCCGCTGCTCATGGACGAGCGAGCGATCCAGCCATTTTTTTGGTTTTTAGAGAGAAGCAATTGGCTCATTTTCCACGATGCCTACGCTCAATTGTTGTTGTACGCTGAAATGAAACGCACAGGGACGGATCTTACCCCTCTCTTGGTTCCACTTGGCGTATCTGTCTTCATGCAATCGTTTTGGCAAGATTTTCTTGATACCAACGATTCCCATCGACTGACTCATGCGTTGATCGTTAACGAACAGCAATACATCGAGCAACGCGTCATACATAAGCCTGTAACGCTACACCGCGTATTTGCGACTTTTGCATACTTTTCACAATCGGTCTTGTCCCTGAGCCAGATCCTCTTTCCATACAAGGCACATCCGACAGACCGCCGACTAAGCCTCACGGGCATGGATGTTCAGCACTTTCATGAGGTTGAACAACGTATAGCTACAGGAAAAACACTGTATCGGCTCCTTTACGCTGATCCATTCCGATTTGAACAGATACGCCAATTCGTGTATCGGATTCCTCATTCAGGCTCCAGAGCAGACTACTGGCCGCAGCTCTTTACGCCACGAATCCCTGAGTTGTCACACGAGCCTGTGTACCATTTGCGCTTGGATGGCACCGAAGTCAGAGCGGGACAGAAGAAGTTGTATAGCCCTCCCCTGACCGTCGCATGGGAAGATATTCCGCATACGGCTGCGGATGGAGTGGATTGGTTTCGAGATCATAAATGGATAGAAGTGGTTGATCAGCCTGCAGATTTGCCGACCATTACGAGTGAGGATTATGTTCGCGCCCTGCAATGGATGGAGTACGGGATTAAAATCGTCACCACCTTCACATAGGAAAATGTAGAGAAAGGATGAGCCGTGCCATGGATGAGATGGTGGAGAATCAGAAAGCATATCTCCTCTCCTGCTGGCTACCCAGTGGTACTTTTCGCCTTGCTCCTAAAAATGATCAGATCAACCCCTACTTTACTAATCTGGCACTGATCTCACTCGTGCGCCTGAAGGAATGGGAGCCAGTCCAAAGTCATATCGATTGGTACTTGCACCACGTAAATGAGGACGGATATGTCAACGATTATCGATTGGATGCGTCGGCAGAGGTCGATACAGGGAAAGCCGACAGCGAAGACAGTTACCATACCACTTTATTTAGTCTGCTTGCGGAGTTGATAAGAGCCTCCGGCGAAACAGACTGGATCGAGCCTCGCAAGGATGAACTGGTAGTCCTCCTGCAAGCAGTGGGAAGGTTACAACAAAAGGATGGCCTGACGTGGGCGAAACGATCGTATCGGGTGAAATACTTGATGGATAATTGCGAGGTAGCGAAAGGATTGGAGGATGCTGCTTACGTATTTTCGATGCTAGGGGATGATTCATCAGCTGAGGAAGCCAGCAAACGGGCTGAGGCCTGTCGAGCTGGGATTCACTCTATGTACAGCGGATTGCGCAAATCGTACGCAGTCTATGACAGAAGCTTTCCCGGATGGCGAAAATGGTATCCAGATGTCACTTCACAAGCCTTCCCCATCCTTTATCAAATGACACGCTCGGATGAAGACGTGATTCTCTACGATAAGATTACCCAAGCCTTCCCTCACTTCAATACGTTTCAAACAGGAGATCTGTACCCGTGGATGGCGATGGGCGAATGCGCTCGGCTGATGGGGGACTGGCGCAGAGTTGAATCCATGCTATCCACAGCAAATGAGTTGTACATCTTCGGACCGAGATCCCCCTACTGGCTCATTCATGAGTCGGGACGTTATGTGGAGCTGTCACTGTTGTGTAGGTGAAATTTCCGACATCTGATATTCAAAAAAACGCGTCAGTTCTGGTGCTCATCAAGCAACACATTTCACATATTTTTAACGAGGGAACACTCGTCCTTCGCTGAATCCTTCGCGTACAATGGCAGCAGGAGGTGTTTTTTGGTATGAAGCATTCAATAGGAGAGGTCGTAGCCGTTAGCGTAAGCGGCACACACACGTTTAGCAAGTCGAATGCAGACGTCATTCAACTACTTACTGGGTTAGGTGTGGAAGACGACGCACACTTGGGAGAGACCGTGAAGCATCGTTCGCGTGTAGCCCAGGATCCCACCCAACCCAATCTGCGTCAGGTGCACCTCATTCATTCTGAGCTGTTTGAGGAATTACAAGATTCCGGCTTTCAGGTGTCTCCCGGCCAAATCGGTGAAAATATTACGACGAGAGGCATTTCGTTGCTCTCTCTGCCGACCGGAGCCATCTTGCGCATGGGAGAATCGGCTGTGGTAGAGATAACGGGACTTCGTAATCCCTGTCCACAGCTGAACCGGTTTCAAAATGGTTTGATGGATGCTCTACTCGATCACGATGAGCATGGCAATCTCATACGAAAAGCTGGAGTGATGGGCATCGTCCTCTCTGGTGGCATCGTACGTCCGGGAGATCAGATCCAGGTCGAGCTTCCGGTTGAGCCACATCGTCCGCTCGAGCGAGTCTAAATGGTTCCGCTTCCTGTCAGGACCCTTCTACAGGGAGCGGGAATTTTTTTGGGCGTTCAAGATGTGGTCGACCCACTGGTAGCACTCCTCTAACTGCTCGTCCGTGATCCAGTCAGAACGATGCTCAAACATGACTGTTATTTCTGGATTTTCTGCCTTGATGATATTCAGGTAGTCTTCTATCGGAGCCCACCCGTCTTCTGGTTTGCAATCAGGCAGGACAGGATAATGGTTGTATTCAAAAGCATCTGTAACCCGCATGTTCCATAGGTGAACGGTTTTCGCATATTTCGCGTACTTCTTCAATACCTTTCTCGCCTCAAAGTAAGGATCGATCTTCTCTTGCACATGGAGTCTCCCTGTATCCAGACATAGCTTGATTTTGGGAGACACGCCTCGATCCCGTAGAAACCTTTTCGAAAGTCTCTCTTGTATTTCTCCGCATCGAATCCACCATACAGTCCGATCATAAACTGATGCATGATGACCCTCCTCGTCACCTTCTTCTAGTTTCTGATCATACCACAAACTGGAAAAACGAAAAGCAAAAAGCTACCTTCTAAAAAGAGGTAGCTTTTCGTCCCGAACGTATGGTTTAGCTGTTACGAGGATTTTCCTTAAGCTGAATCTCTGAACCGCTTCCATTCGAGACAACGAGAAACGGAGTCAGCTCGCCTTCCTCCCAGAAAAATGGAAGAAGTGATATTGGTACTTGCCCTTTGGTAGCAAAGTCGTAAGTCAACCGTGCCAAAAGGTTTGCGCCCGCATCGCCTACAAGATCAGCAACGATGAGAACATCCTGATGAGGAATGGCCACACCGAGCTGCGTGCCTTCTTTTTGCTGATCAAAGTTCCGCAGTAATGGCTCAAGCAATATTCGGCTGGCCGCATATCCATCCGACGGGCTAATAAAATGAATGCGATTGCCTGCTACTACCTGGGTCTTGACCGAATAAGGCAGCTCTTGCAAGTTGGTCATGGCACACTGGTTCAAATGCTCTTCTGTCCACCCTACATGCTCTAGCATCGCACGCTCAATCAAGATATACCCTTCCCCGATATCCAACGCGTACAAGACGGCCGTATCAGCTGTATGCGGTCTTGTCACCCAACGATCCGGGTATTTTGTGACCATGGACGCGTGCCGCATAACGGGGTAGACATTTCGTTCCTGACCAATCAAGCTCTTCTCGACAGGTCGCTGTGCTGATTCCTTTTTGTTTTCGCTCATTTTTTCTTGATCCACTCCTTACTCCCAAGGTGGTCGTTCTTCCTCTTCCGTAGACCTTGCTGCCGCGACTTCCGGAACTGCGTAGCTGCGTGACTCAATCTCTCTCACCAAATCCGCTAGCGCTTTTGGTTTGACGAATTCAACAGGAGACACTCCACGCTCAAACTGTAGCTGCTCACCTTCCAATAGAACCAAATATCGACCATTTACCTTGGCAATATGCAGGCTCGTCCCGTAATCAGCTAAAAGGGTCCGTACTTGCATGTGATCGAGCTTGAACTTCAGCTCTACTTCCGGCTGACGATCTGTAATGATCTGCATCGCTTCCATCACGGTCTCGTGTTCCCACTTCTCCGCCAATTCACGCTTGGGGCTGGCTGCCATCAGCTCGATGGCTTCTTCTTCCCTGATCCGTTCTTCTGTTTCTTCTGGATACGTGTACTCGATATGCTGTCTAGCCAGTGAGATGACTTCCTCGGAGACAATCTGTGTGACCGTTTGCGGATATTCAATAAAGCGCAGGAACTCTTCGAAGTACCTCGCATGAGAAAACTGGTGGATTTTCACGTGGTAAGGATCATTCATTCCTGACTCGATCATATAGGGGTACATCAATGACTTCATGTTCTTTGCATTAATGGCCATCTGGACATTCGAGATCAGGCTTTTTTCATCCGTGATGACGGCTGTTTTTTGTTCGAAGTCGCACTTTAAAATAAAGACGTATCGCTCGTCTAGCAGCTCCAGCCGCGTCCTCACAACGATCAGTACGCCACCACGCACTTGAGAGGTACGCAGGTAGGATTGGATCAGCTCTTGACAAGGATCCTTGCATTCTCCTGGCGTCTCTGCTACCAGCAGTCGTTGGAGCAGCGCGTAGTTTGGATTCGAGTCCAATGGATGACCCGGCTCCAAAATAAACTGCCCCAGCTTGGTTGGAGTCCCTTCCGTTTTCGGATTCAGTTCTACTTTTCGTTTGGCGATGCGTCCAAATTCACCCTCCAGAAAATCCCGCAGCTCGCTTTTCTGATATTCATCATGGCTTAAATAGCGCGTCATCTTTACTTTCTTGTTGCCATCCTCTTCCTCTGGCTGTTCAATCAAGAAGAAGGATAGCCAATCGATATTAAAATTCATCTCATTCCGCTCCCGTCTACATGTAACGAATCGATTATAGCAAACCTCACGAAAAAGCGGTCAGCCATTTTTGGTAAACATGGTAAGATGGAAGTCAGGGAGGAAATGGACATGTGGAACAAAATCGTTACATGGTGGAATAATACCGTGCGCGACCGCCCCTACTCACCCGGGCGTCAGATCGACCATTACCGCATTATGAAAGTGCTCGGAATGGGCAGTTACGGAATCGCTTACCTCGCTTTGGACTTGAAAAGCCACACGCAGGTCGTACTTAAACAGGTGAAACCCAGTCTGCGCCATTCTCCCAAAGGAGAAGCCATGCAAGACTACGAGCAAAAGGTGCTGTCTGCTCTCTCCCACCCCCAGATACCCCGGTGGTTACATTCTTTTACGTATAGACAAGATTCGTTTCTCGTCATGTCCTATATCGAGGGACCCACCCTGGAGGAAGCCCTTTTTGATCAAATGATTAAAATCGATGAAAGGTCTGCAGCCCGATTGATGAAAAAAATCGGAGAAATTGTCTCTCATCTGCATGAGCATAGACTGATCCACCGGGACGTGCGCATTCCTAATGTCATTTGGCGCGATGATGAGCCTTACCTCATCGACTTTGGACTAGCTCGCTTTCTCGGGGACAGCCCGACGTACGCAGCAGAAACATTATCCGCTTACCATTCGGAGAAGCAACTAAAAAGAGAAGTAGCACCATCCAGTGATTTGTTCGCACTCGGTCATTTCTTTTTGTTTTTACTTTACTCTGATTTCATACCAAGCGAAGAGGATCCAGAACGCAGTTGGGAGCAGGAACTATCTCTGTCCCCCGCCGTTCATGGGATGATCCGTCGTTTACTGCAGCTGGATGCCCCTTATCCAAGCGTAGAATCGTTTCTCATGGATCTCGATGAATTCTTGAATGAACCGAGCCACACAAGCACGCAGCTAGTCTGAGAATGGAAAAAACTTATTCTAACAGAAAAAAGAGCAGAGGAGCCGCAGTGAATTTTCACTACAGCCTCCCTGCTCTTTCCTAGTTACTCTGAAATAGGCTCGTTTTTGGCATTCTCCATCTTTTCCTTCAGTTCTCCAGCTTCCCGCTTCAGCGTTTGCCGTTCCTGTTTGGATAAGACTTCCCCGCCTACTGAACCGTTTACCAGTAAATCCTCTTCGTACAATCGATCTTTGCGCATGGGAACCTCCTGAAGACAAGAGTGGATCTTTCTTGTCCTACTTTGTTCCAAAGCCGCCTTTCTTATGTACGCGTTTTGCAGGAGTCGATGGCTTGGATGCTGTCGACTTTCCAGCGGGCTTCGCCGTCTTTACTGGTGGTTTAGGGTCTTCCAGAGCCCCATGCGCCATGAATTTCTCTGCAATAGGCAAGCCGGTTTGCTTGGAAAATTTCTCGACGATGAAGCGTTCTTGACTGCTGATGATGGAAAACACCAGTCCTGCTCGCCCCATTCGTCCAGTTCGTCCACTGCGGTGTACATACGTATCGGCATCCGAAGCTGGATCATAATGGACGATGCATTCCACTTCAGGAATGTCGATCCCACGTGCAGACACATCCGTGGTGATGAGTACCGGGAATACACCATCACGGAATTGCTGCAGCGTACGAGCACGCTCTTCCTTGGACGCATCACGATGCAAGAATCGGCAAGGAAGATGATGATAATTGAGCTTCGAAACGATCTCATCGACTTTTTCGATCTGGTTCACAAAGACAATGGAGGATCGAACGTCAACCAACCGTAGCAGTCGACGCAGATTATCCACTTTTTTGCGCGGGTCGCTCACTAAATACATGTGTGCAACTCCCGCGGCTCCTTCTGGTGCGGCAGCTCGAATGACTGCAGCGTCTTTTGTAAAGATTTCAGAAGCCTGTACAACACCCTCCGGCAGCGTCGCGGAAAAGAGCAAACGTTGGGTATCACGCAAAGTACGCTTCATTACCTCTGCTACCGGTTTGCCGAAGCCTGCGTCCAACATACGATCCGCCTCGTCGACGACAACCGATTTGACCTCATGTACCTTTAGCTTGCGTTGATCGATCAACTCCAAAAGTCTACCTGGTGTTGCTACGACGAGCACAGGCTTCTTTTTCAGCCTCTCCACCTGGCGTTTTACGTCGACACCACCAATGATCGGTACAACCGCATTTTCAATCGAAGGGAGTAGACGCTCTGCTTCCCGCGCAATTTGCATCACCAATTCATGCGTCGGAGCCAAAACAATCGCTTGTACGTCTTTTTTATCCATGTTCACTTTCGAAAGTAACGGCAGCAGATAGGCGAATGTCTTGCCAGTCCCTGTCGGAGATTCAACCAATGCGTCCCGACCTTCCAAGATGAGCGGAATGGCTTCCACTTGAACCGGAGTCGGCTTTTCCATATTTCGTTCGCGCAAAATGTTTACAAGCGGCGCGCTAATGTGTAAATCAGCAAACGTGGTGCTCACAAGAACCCTCCTGGCGTGAAAATCATGCATTGGGTAAGCTTACCACACTTTGCCCGAGGGGAACAGAGGAAAGAGGAGATGAGAGTATGAACAAACAAAAGCAGGCGAAATCCAGCCGGACTTCGCCCATCCTTCATCACCCGTTATTGGAGTCTTTACGGGTCTCCTGCATTTCTCCCTGATCCTGGCGATCTCGGCTGGTGGTTTGATTTCGCGTCCCTTTTGGACCTTCCTGGTAAGCCTCTACTTCCTTTTGAAACTCTTCATCAAAGCCTCGCACACGGCTCACCTCCTGATGCTAGTCTGCCCGCTACGATCTCATTTATTTCCCTGAAACTTTTTACCTATTTCTACGTCCATTCTAATAGAGATGATTCTATTGAGATGGTTAGGTGAGAATTCATGCAGACGTTATCCCGAGCACGCTCCCATAAACAAACAGCGAGAACTGCAAGAAGGCCTTGGCGTTGGGTCAAACGCCTGCTGCTGTTATCTGCTTTGACCTTTACAACCTTTGCGCTTGGAGGCATGATCTTCTTATTTGGTACCCAGACGGGAGAGGATTTGCGTGAATGGGCAGCTGGCACATTGCTGACAACCCAGCACGATTATTGGGCCCCCTACACCTTCATACCCGATGAAAAGCTGAATGCATTAAAAGAACAGATCAAGCATCCCGAAGTGATCAACTCAGAAACTGATCCTGGACTTACAGAACTACCCGCAGTGAAACCAGTTATCGTCCCTCTCCCGGAAAAACCGAAAGAATTGGTCGACATTGAGGAAATCAACGTAAAGAAAGACAATTATTATTTTAAAGGAAAGATTATGTACATCCATGATCCCTCACGCGTACAGCTTCTCGTCACGAATCGGAAAGACCGTGGGGATTTGCTCGACGAGTTTGTCAAAAAATCAAATGCGATCGGCATCGTGAACGCGAGTGGTTTTTCCGATCCTGACGGCTATGGAAAAGGCGCAAAAGCCTATGGAGTCGTTATTCACGACGGAAAAATTATTCAGGGCTACAATCCAAAGAGCGGTGAAACGGCACTCGGTATTACCTACGAAGGCAAGCTGGTAACTGGGAGCTATACAGCTGAACAGCTCGTAAAAATGGGAGTACGCGATGCGATGAGCTTTCGCCCGCAATTGATCGTAAACGGGAAAAACATGTTCACAGATAAACCAGCCAGAAGCTGGGGGATTCAACCGCGAACGGCAATCGGCCAAAAGGAAGATGGCACGATCGTGTTTGTTGTCATCGACGGCCGACAACCAGGCCACTCCATCGGAGCCAGCATGAATGATCTAGCTGAGTTGTTGGAGGAACGCGGGATTGTCACTGCGATGGCCATGGACGGGGGCTCCAGCTCTATGATGCTCCACAATGGGGACGCAATCACCAAAACCTCTTGCCCTTACTACCGTGGACGTTATTTACCAAACGCATGGGCAGTCATCTAAATCACGAGGAATTTCGATATTCGGGCTTCGTCTCACCCCATCCTTGACACCTTTGCGAGACTACCTGGTGTCCACCACACTCCACTATTCCATGATTCGCATGCGAAATGCAAAGCTTTGACGCAAAGACAGGCAGCACCACTTATGGGTGGGCTGCCTGTTTTGCTTTTCTATGCTGCTTACAGTTTGATCGGAGTCTTTGCTTGCTCCAGACTCCACTTTTCTACGTCCCAGACTTGTGTCACCCAATCCTCATAGAACTCAGGTTCATGGCAAACCAGGAGAACCGTCCCTTTAAACTCTTTGAGAGAGCGTCTGAGCTCTTCTTTCGCCACAACGTCCAAGTGATTGGTCGGCTCGTCAAAGATCAGCCAGTTGCTCTCGCGTTGAAGCAGCTTACACAGGCGTACCTTTGCTTGCTCGCCCCCGGATAGTGCATTCATATTACGATTAATGTGTTCGTTTTTCAGACCGCAACGGGCAAGTGCACCACGTACTTCATGATTGTTCATCGCTGGGAACTCATTCCATACTTCTTCCAGTGCCGTAAGCGATTTCGCCTTTACTTCTTGCTCAAAATAAGCCGGGTGCAAGAAGTCTCCACGATCCAATTTTCCGTTTAGTGGTTTGATGACACCCAGCAACGTTTTCAAGAGCGTCGATTTCCCCACACCGTTCATTCCCACGATCGCTACTTTTTCACCGCGCTCCAGTTTGACGCTCAGCTTTGGCAAGAGCGGGTGGGAATATCCGATTTCCAGATCTTCCGCTTCTACGACAAAACGGCTGCTCGCCCGAGATTCTTTGAAGATAAAGGACGGCTTTGCTGCTGTTTCCGGTTTGTCGATTCGGTCCATTTTTTCCAGCTGCTTTTGACGGCTCTTCGCACGTCCCGTAGTTGACGCACGTGCCTTATTTCGTGCAATAAAGTCTTCCATTTTCGCAATTTCTTCCTGTTGTTTCTCAAACGCATCAAAATGCTGGCTGCGTTTCGTTTCAGACTGCGCCAGGAATGATTCATAGTTCCCTGTATATCGGTTCAGCTTGGTGAATTCCAAATGGTAAATGACATTAACGACTTCATTCATAAACGTCGTGTCATGGGAAATCAACATGAAGGCGTATGGATATTCCTTCAAGTAATTTTTCAGCCAGACGATGTGCTCTTCATCCAGATAGTTGGTCGGCTCATCGAGAAGCAGTACGGTCGGTTGTTCAAGCAATAGCTTCGCGAGCAATACTTTCGTACGTTGGCCACCTGACAGAGAGGCCACATCCCGTTCCAAGCCGATGGCACTCAGCCCCAGTGCATTCCCGATTTCCTCAACCTTTGCATCGATCAAATAAAATCCGCTGGTTTCAAGCTTATCCTGAATTTCACCCATGCGCTCCAGCAGCTCCTCGAGCTCCTCAGGGGATGCTTCCGCCATTTTTTCTCCGATGACCATCAGTTCGGCTTCTTGCTCCAAGAGCGGCAGGAAAGCGTCTTTCAGTACGTCTCGAATGGTTTTACCCGCTTGCAGCTTTGTATGCTGATCCAAATATCCGTATAGGATTTTTGGCATCCATTCTACCCGACCTTGATCGGGCATGTTTTGCCCTGTCAAAATTCCCATCATCGTCGATTTACCAGTTCCGTTTGCCCCTACCAGCCCTACATGATCACCCGGTTGCAAGCGGAATGACACATCGCGAAACAAAATACGGTCCCCAAAACCGTGGGACAAGCTATCCACAATCAAAACACTCATGGTTTTCCTCCTGATCTGTCTCCTCTATGAGGTTTACAAAATAATTCTTTCATAAAATGACGGATTATAGCGCTCATAGTAGCTATCACCGGTCAAAATTAACTGATCCAAGCGTACACGTAAATCCTGAAGGCTAATCCCCTCCATCGCTACGTTCAAGATCGCAGCACGTGCCATGAGACGAAGCGTATTTACTTCATCAGACAAGGTGTTTCCGAAAATTTTCCCGCTATGAACGATCTCTGAGCGATGATTGTACGATTTTTTAATCAACTGTGCAATCTTTTCTCGTTGTTCCAGAGAATCCCCAAAAAAGTACGCCATCCGCAGTCGGAGCTTATAGGTGATTTCCCCTTTCTTCCCGTCTGGGACAAAAAGCGATTCCAGACCAATCCACAAATCAAGCAGCTGATCTTCATAGCTTTTTTTCTCCAGCGAAAGGGAGTACCTCCGAAAAGCCAACGTAGGCAGATCACGATCTAATAAAGCAAGAAAGATCCGTTGCGCTTGATCGTCAAACGTGTATTTGCCGCCATCCAACGAACGCTTCAGATACGTAATTCCATAGAGATTTGCTTTCGCTGTTATGACGTAAGGGATCGAACAGATGCCGTTGATCGTAGAGAGGTTCAACTTGTTCTCGATTTCTTCGATCCAATCCCGGTCGTCGGTCAATCTCATTTCAGGGTAATCGCCAACGAGGAACAGGCTACTCCTATCTACCCGTTTGTCAAACATGCGCCTGTTCTCATCCATTTCGTTTCGCAAATAACGAGACGCTACCTTATATGGTTTTTCTGCACCTGAAATAAGCGTATATGAATTTGGCATATCAATCCGGACAGATTGCGGCGTCGTCGAATTAAACACGGGTGCGATCAAAAGTGGCATATGTTCTCTCCTTATCGATTGGTAAGCCAACGCCATGCTTGTTCCAATTAGTTTACATAATAATATTATGTTAAACTTATTTGCTCGTGCCAACCTTGTTTTATTGCCAATCGTTCACGCGAGTTGCCGTGGACATGCTTCCCTATAGAATACCAGCAATTCCTATGGTTCGTCATCCTTCGATTGCGCCAAACTAAAAAAAGTTACATAGGAAGGAGCTGATCTCATGGAAAAAGACCGTATCGCAGATGAGAATCCACACCAAACGTATAATAATGAAGCAAGAGGTCTGGAACAAACGGGAGAACCGCTTCCAGGGTCCAAAAAAGTTAAACAGGAAAACCACAGCCGTTCCATCAAGACGCGTGAAGGCTAAGAAAACCACCCGGCTTCCCTTTTGAGGTCGGGTGATACCTTTTTCCTTATTTTTACACTAAAAAGATTGAATTGTCCCACAAGGATGATCTATGATGAATGCAGAATCCTTGTTGGAGGTAAGTATATATGATCACCATTCCACTCACGGGCACTAGCCCTCTATCCCACAGGTTCAGTTACAGTATCTCACCTTTGTATGAATTGGCGGCAAGTCTTCATACGCTTGCGCAACCGACACCTCCTGAACACTTCTCCATTTGGTTCCAAGAAAAATTATCGCACCTTCAAATAGTTCGATTGATGAAAGATTGGGAGTACTTTCTTCCGCTGTTTCGTTACGGGATTCCCGATACCTTTGATCCATATCAGACGAAAGGCGTCATGGCGGTAAATGATCAATACGAGTACTTCGTCACTATCCCGACGGATCAGTTCGTGCGAAGTCTCTTCCCATCCCTAGAAGCGTGGAGTAAACACCATTCCCTACCAGAAGTTTCAGAAGATTTACGAGAGGATTCGGATTATGTGAAGGGCCGTTTCAGCCTATTTGTTTCATCGTACTGGCAGCTTTCCTTTGAATCAAACTGGGAGGTCATCGCTCCCCTCTTTGTAAAAGAAGCAGAACGGATCCATCACGCACTGGGAGACTCAGCTTCCATCGTCAGTCTTTTACAAACGATCCTACCCGCCATCCGTTATGATTCACAAACAAACAGTCTAGCCTGTCCAATCGAGGGTCCTGCAAGCGAGGTTGAGAACTTGATCTTGTACCCTATTCACTACTACTTTTCAGAGCCTTTGCTTACAAAAAAAGGGGGAGATGCGCACTTGCTCTATTCTTTTACAACTCCATCTGCGCCCACTAAAAACGCCCTATGAAGGGCGTTTTTCATGCATCATATGCGCAACGATTAATTTATCTAATTGCTGACTAATCCTAACAATCTCAGGGTCAAGAAAATTGTAACCTGCATCTTTGGCTGCACGCTCCAGTTTGTGGCGCAAGTCATCAATCATCTGATTCGTAATCTCCATGTTGCAGACCCCCACCCATCTAACGTCTCCCACTATTTTACATTATATAAGATTCGGTGGAAAGGGTAAGATGTGGAAGAAAAAAAGCCTTGCACCCATAAAAGTGCAAGGCTTCGCTAATTCTAAAAGAAACGCCCTTACTTCATGACATGGATCGGATGTCCCAATGCCAGCTCGGCAGCTTCCATCGTTACTTCACCCAAAGTAGGATGAGCATGGATCGTCAGCTCGATATCTTCGAGAGTCGCTCCCATTTCGATCGCCAATCCAATCTCTGCGATAATGTTGGATGCTTCAACACCCACGATTTGTGCACCCAGCACAAGGTTGGTTCCTTTTTCACCAATCAGCTTGACATAGCCTTCCCCTGCATTAACCGACAGCGCACGACCGTTTGCTGCAAATGGAAAACGTCCTACAACGTAATCAATTCCTTTTTCTTTCGCTTCTTTCTCGTTGATCCCTACACTTGCAATTTCAGGATCGCAGAAAACGACAGCAGGAATTGCTTTGTAATCCACTTCTGCAGGATGTCCAGCGATCGCTTCAGCTGCCACTTTTCCTTCGTAGGAAGCTTTGTGAGCCAATGCTGGACCCGGTACGATGTCACCGATCGCATATACGTTTGGAATGTTTGTGCGGCCTTGTTTGTCTACAACGATCAGGCCACGATCTGTCAAGTTCATGCCGATGTCACGAACACCGAGTTCATCTGTATTCGGACGACGACCAACTGTCACGAGGATATATTCTGCCTCGATCTGTTTTTGTTCGCCTTTTACTTCAGCCGTAACGATCACACCGTTCTCGGTTTCTTCCATGCCTTGTGCCAATGCTTTTGTGTGGATGGTTACGTCGAGCTTTTTCAGCTTGCGTTCAACTAAACGAGGCATATCTGGCTCAAAGCCTGGCAGAATTTGATCTGCGCCTTCCAAAATGGTCACTTTGGTTCCGAACTTAGCAAATACGGTACCGAGCTCGATTCCGATGTAGCCGCCGCCGATCACAACGATGCTCTTTGGCAGTTCAGTCAAGCTCAGTGCTTCTGTAGAAGACAGCACACGTTTACCAAATGGGAATGCAGGCAGTTCAATAGGACGGGAACCTGTTGCAATAATGCAATGCTCAAAGCGAAAACGGTTTACATCGTAGCCGTGGAATACACGAACTTCGTTTTCGCTAACGAACAGTGCTTCACCAGGGATGACTTGGATTTTGTTTCCTTTGAACAGAGAGCCTACGCCGCCAGTCAATTGCTTGACGATGCCGCCTTTCCACTCCTGCACCTTTGCAAAATCCACTTTTACGTTCTCCATGGTGATCCCCATAGATTCGGTATGTTGAGTGTGCTCATATGTGTGTGCCGCATGGATCATCGCTTTGGACGGAATGCAGCCTACGTTCAGACATACACCACCCAATTCCGCTTTTTCCACGACAGCAACGGTTTTACCCAGTTGGGCGGCACGAATAGCCGCCACGTATCCACCTGGACCTGCTCCGATCACGAGCACATCCACTTCTGTGGTAAATTCACCTACTACCATTGTTGATTATCCCTCCATGACGAGCAGCGTCGGGTTTTCCAGGAGCTGCTTCACGTAGTTGACGAAACGTTGAGCCGGTTCGCCATCAACCAAGCGGTGGTCAAAGCTCAGAGACAGGTGCAGCATTTGACCAACCACGATTTCTCCATTTTTCACAATCGGTTTTTCGCTGATGCGTCCTACGCCCAAAATAGCCACTTCTGGGTGGTTGATGATTGGGGTAAAGAACATGCCGCCAGCAGATCCGATGTTTGTGATGCTAAAGGTAGAGCCTTTCAGTTCATCCGCAGTCGCTTTACGATCGCGAGCTTTTTTCGCCAGATCGCCGATTTCACCAGCGATAGTGAAAATGGACTTGCTGTCTGCTGCTTTTACTACAGGCACGAGAAGACCGTCTTCTGTCGAAGTAGCAATCCCGATGTTGTAGTATTTTTTATAGATCACTTCTTGTTTTTCGTCGTCGATGGATGCATTCAGTTCAGGGAATTTTTTCAGTCCCGCTACGACTGCTTTCACGATCATTGGCAGGTAAGTCAGCTTTACGCCGCGCTCTTCTGCCAAAGGTTTTGCATCCTTGCGCATAGCCACGAGTGCCGTTACATCCACTTCATCAAAAATGGTTACATGTGGAGCGGTGTAAGCGGATTTCACCATAGCTTTTGCGATTGCTTTACGCATACCTTTCAAAGGAACGCGCTCTTCCAATTCGCCTGCTTGGGTTGGAGTGTAATGAACGGTTGGTGCTGCCGCTGCTTGAGCCACGCCAGTCGGAGCTGCTGCTACTTCTGGTGCCACTGCTGCTGCCTCAGCTGGAGCCGCTGCAGATGTTGCCGCAGGTGCTACTCCGCCCGCTGCGAAACGATCAACGTCTTCGCGAGTAATACGACCTAATTTGCCTGTACCTGGTACATTCGCCAGTTGAACGCCTTTTTCACGCGCGTATTTGCGCACGGATGGAGTCGCCAGAACATGCTTGCGGTCGATTGGAGCTGCTACTGCTGTTGCAGTTGCTTGTGCCATTGGGGTTTCCAGTGCTTGGTTTGCGTTTGCACTTACTTGGGAACCGATATCGCAACCTGGCTCCATTTTGTCTGCCGCTGCAGGAGCTGGAGTCTCTGCTGTTGCATGAGCATCCCCATGACCATGATCTGGCAGGTTAGGAATTTCGCCTTCCACATCAAAGTCGATGAGTGGATCGCCTACGACAGAAACCGTCCCTTCTGTCACTTTCAGTTCGAGGACTTTCCCTTTTACAGGCGATGGTACTTCCACAACCGCCTTGTCATTTTGTACTTCCATAATGACTTGGTCTTCTTCTACGGAATCCCCCGGCTGTACGTGCCATTTGACGATTTCGCCTTCATGGATGCCCTCGCCGAGCTCCGGGAGTCTGAATGTAAAACGACTCACGATATCTCCTCCTTATAAACACTTCGCCGTATTTTCACCCTATATTTTCCAAAAGAAGGCGGAAAGCTCTTATCTTTCCGCCGATTATGTCTGCTCGTAAATTAAAAATCAAGCACTTGTGTCAAACCATCCACTACGCGTTTCACATCTGGAAGCCATACGTCTTCTGCTTGAGCGAACGGATAAACGGTATCCGGGGCTGTGATACGCAGAACTGGTGCTTCCAAGTGCAGGATTGCACGCTCGTTGATTTGAGTAATGATTTCCGCTGCGACGCCGGAAGTTTTTTGAGCTTCTTGAACCACGATCGCACGGTTTGTTTTCTTCACGGACTCCACGATTGTGTCGATATCGAGTGGGCTGATGGTGCGCAGGTCAATTACTTCTACCTTTGCTCCGCGAGCTTTTTCGATTTCTTCCGCAGCTTTCAAGCTGGTATGAACCATTGCGCCGTAAGTGATGATAGTCGCATCTGTACCTTCTTTTACTACGTTCGCTTTACCCAGTGGAATGGTGTAATCGCCTTCTGGTACTTCTTGACGGAAGGAACGATACAGCTTCATGTGCTCCAGGAATACGACTGGATCGTTGTCGCGGATAGCAGAAATCAAGAGACCTTTTGCATCGTACGGGTTGGAAGGGATAACCACTTTCAGACCCGGAGTTTGCAGCATCAGACCTTCCAGGGAGTCAGCATGCAGCTCAGGTGTTTTTACGCCGCCACCAAATGGAGAACGGAAAGTAACCGGGCTGTGGAAGCGTCCGCCGGAACGGAAGCGCATACGAGTCGCTTGGGAAGCGATCGCATCGAAGGTTTCAAATACGAATCCAAAGAATTGGATTTCAGCTACAGGACGGAAGCCATTGATCGAGAGACCAACAGCCAGACCGCCAATACCCGATTCTGCCAGAGGGGTATCAAAAACGCGTTGCTCGCCAAACTCGGATTGCAATCCTTCTGTCGCACGGAACACCCCGCCGTTTTTCCCTACGTCTTCCCCGAAGACAAGTACGGTCTCGTCGCGTTTCAACTCAACGCGCATTGCGTCCGTAATGGCTTGAACCATTGTCATTTGTGCCATGGCTTACTTCGACTCCTTCGCCAGGTATTCTGCCTTTTGTTCTTCCAAAGATGGTGGCAGTGTCTCGTACATAACATCGATCAGATCAGATACTTTCATTTTCGGAGTCTCGTCCGCTTTTTTGATGGCATCTGCAACTGTTTTTTTCGCTTCTTCAATAACAGCTTCTTCGTCTTTTTCGTTCCACAGGCCTTTTGCTTCGAGGAACTTGCGGAAGCGGATCAGTGGATCGCGCAGTTCCCATTCGCTTTGCTCTTCACCTGTACGATATCGAGTTGGGTCGTCACCAGCCATGGTGTGTGGACCATAACGGTAAGTCATCGCCTCGATCAAGGTAGCACCTTCACCGTTTACACCGCGCTCTTTCGCTTTTTGAACCGCGTAGTAAACAGCCATGATATCCATACCGTCAATACGCTCGCTTGCGATACCTGCAGCAACTGCTTTGACTGCGATGTTCTCGGAAGCTGTTTGTTTTTCGAACGGCAAGGAGATTGCATAACCGTTGTTTTGGGAGAAGAAGATGACGGGCAGCTTGTAAACACCTGCGAAGTTCATCCCTTCATAGAAGTCACCTTGGGAAGTCGCACCGTCACCAAAGTAGTTGATGGCAACGCGTTTTTCGCCACGCAGTTTGTAACCCATAGCAACACCAGTCGCTTGCGTACATTGAGCTGCGATGATGATTTGTGGCATCAGAACGTTTACGCCTTCAGGAATGCGTCCGCCCTCGATGTGTCCACGAGAATACAGGAATGCTTGATGCATAGGGAAACCGTGCCATACCATTTGCGGAATATCGCGGTAGCTAGGCAGGATAAAGTCTTCTTTGGACAATGCGCCCTCAGAACCGATCATGCTCGCTTCTTGACCTGCAACTGGAGCATAGAAGCCCAGACGGCCTTGGCGGTTCAAGCTGATTGCGCGTTGGTCCCATACACGGGTAAATACCATTTTACGCATCAGTTCACGCAATTCATCATCGGAGAGCTTTGGCATTAAATCAGGACGAACAACCGTTCCATCCGGAGCAAGAATTTGCAGCGGGGCGTTGTTCTCTGTTTGTTCAACAGCAGTGGTTACGCTCATCACATTCACCTCGTCACTGGATTAAAGGTTCCCTGGACCACAGACGCTATTTTTGCTAGCCGGACGACTGCCCGCTCAGTCAAGAATCGCGAATGCTGTCGGAGGATACCCTGAAAGAAAAACAAAAGAACAGTTGGAACTTACAGGAAAGGGCTTACAGATCCTCCTGCGCAACCCTGTTATACTGCAGACAAATTGTCTGTTCAATGTGTTATAGTATTGATATTACAGGGTTTATTTCCTCTCTGTTATCATTTACTATATAAGCTGTATCAGTTTATTTCAAGGACTTTCTTTTCAAAAAAGTAAATTTTGGTGGTGGCAATCATGTCCGAATATGTAAAACGTACAATCATAAAAGAAGAAGTGCCCAGCATCCATGTGGACACTCCACGCTCCGTAAAAGTATACCTTCCGCCCGGGTATAACGAGCTTCTTTCCTATCCGGTCGTCTACTGCCAGGATGGAAATGACTTCTTTACGATGGGGCGGATCGCGACCATCGCCAACCAACTTATCTTGGAGGAAGGTATCGAGCCTTTCCTGATCGTCGGCGTCTCTGTAGAACGGAGTAAACGCACCAGTGAGTACTCTCCGGCCGGCTCGCGAAACGCAGCCTATAAGCGCTTTTTCACAGAAGAGCTGCTTCCTTTTATCGAGGAACGCTATCCAGTGCGCCGCGATCCTTCATCCCGGGTGTTAGCAGGAGATTCATTGGGGGGTACGGTCTCTTTGCATCTCGCTCTGGATCGACCTGACGTCTTTCCCCGTGTCCTCGCATTATCGGGAGCCTTTTTCCAGCCGACGCTCGATCAGTTATCTGGCACTACCAGCTTGTCCTGGCTCAACATTTGGATGGTCGTTGGACTTGATGAGCTCGCGGTGCAAACTCATATGGGTACGTTTGACTTTGTCCAATGGAATCGAACCGCAAAAGAAATGCTGGAATCAAGACAAGCGATCCTGTCCTATCGAGAAAAGCCGGGAGACCACATCTGGGGGTTATGGCAAAAGGAGTTGCCTGACGGATTGCGTTATTTCTTCCCTGCCCCCAAGCTGTAGCACCTCTGTTTTTTACTTACAGTCCGTTGATTTCCTTGATATCCTCATATCCGTAATAACTGCCATCCACCATAAAAATGCCCTCGTGGGTGGCTTTTTCAATTTCTCCACCCACTTGTTGGGCATTGTTTAGAACGATATTAACGATTCTACTTTCGTCACGTTGCATCTGACCTTGTATGCGTTGGCGATCTTTGGCCGATATCATGTCCATCCCTCTTTTCCCCTACGTTGGATAGCTATAGTATTTCTTTGCTCGAACAGAATTACACAACAAAAACAGCCCTAACCGTGCCAAATGGCTAGATCAGGGCTGCTGCCAACGTTCTGTTATGATTGAGATGCAGGTACACTTGTGATTAATGCTTCGACTACTTCAAGCACATGCTGAACGTCTTCTTCCGAGATGTGACGATGTGTGGTAAAGCGAATCACATACTCGTCAAAATCGACAGCAAAGACGCCTCGCTCCGCAAGCAATTTCAGGAAATTAACCGCAGTCTGATTGATGGAGTCCGTTTTCACCAGCACGATGTTGGTATCGACTGGCTCTACCGCAAGTGATAGCTTGCGGAAGCCTTCTGCCAGTTGCTTTGCTCTGTCGTGGTCTTCTACCAACCGCTCCGTCATTTCGGTAAGAGCAAGAATGCCTGGTGCTGCTAAATAACCGACTTGGCGCAGTCCTCCGCCAAGTTTCTTTCTCCACCATCTCGCCTCTTCAATAAAGTCTTTGCTTCCAGCTAAAATAGAGCCTACAGGCGCGCTTAGTCCTTTGGATAAGCATATTTGAACGGTTGTCGTATACTGGCTGAGCTCGCGAACATCAACACCCAGGGCAGCTGCAGCATTAAACAATCTCGCACCGTCCAGATGAACCGGGATCCCATGTTTTTGTCCTACATCGTACACACTCTTCATCTGTTCTGGAGTAACAACCGCTCCCCCTGCTCGATTGTGCGTATTTTCCAAGCAGATTAACTTTGTGCGAGGGAAATGAATATTCGTGGTGGAGCGGATTGCCTTTTCCACGTCTTCTCCGCGCAGTGCACCGCGTACCCCTGTCAAGGTGCGAGTCTGGACACCAGCTAACGCCGACATTGCTCCTCCCTCGTAGTAAAAAATATGAGAGTCTGCTTCTGCGATAACTTCATCTCCGTTTACGCAATGAGTCAGAACCGCTACCTGATTTCCTTGCGTACCACTCGTAACAAACAGTGCTGCTTCTTTCCCCAGTCGCTCTGCCGCGATTTCCTCTAGACGATTGACCGTCGGATCCTCGCGATAAACATCGTCACCCACTTCTGCTTCCGCCATAGAACGAATCATGGCATCTGTTGGTTTTGAGACTGTATCACTGCGCAAATCAATTTTCCTCATGGTTTTTCTCCCCTTTGCATTCTCTTTTAATTAAACTTTCAACATTGCATCGGGAATTACCTCTTTGCTAATATGGAGTGGATACATACATAAAAGTTAGGAGACCTGTCCCATGAAAGTAAAAATTACGCGCAATGCAGCGAAACAATTGAATACCATTATTGACCAAGAAGAAGACAAAGACCTGAAACTGCGCATCTACATCACGCATGCGCACGGTGACCACGCTCACTACGGTCTCGCTCTGGACAAGCCTACGGAAGAAGACGAAGTAATCGAAACTGACAAAGAGATCGATGTGATCGTAAAAAAAGACGAGCCACTCTTGGACGGTATTATCCTTGATTACCTGTACCTACCAGAAGAAGGTTTCGTCATTACAAACCCATCCAAAGGTAACACAGGTGACCACTAAGTCTCCCTGCACAAATCCCCCTTGCCGAATCAATCAGCGAGGGGGATTTTGTTTGTATTCGTTACGCCAGAATATACAATTCTGCTGGCATCTCTTGTAAAAGTGGTGTCGTACTGCCTGCGACGTGCGTCATGATCAAGCGGTGAACGGGACGAGTCATTGCCACATAGAGCAATTTGGCATCCCACTCGGAGTCATCATACGAATCGACGTCCAGCAAGATGACTACGTCAAACTGCAACCCTTTAGTCAAGTAGGCCGGCATCACAGTAACTCCACCTGGAAACTGGCTGTCTTTACTGCCAAGCAGGGTTAGACCCGAAATGCTGTCTTGCAATCCTTTATACGCTTTTTTGCTCGCTCCAATGGTCTTGGTCACAATCGCAATTGTCTGGAACCCTTCCGCGGTATAGGAGACTACACGTTCCGAAACGTCCTTCCAAAGCTCTGCTCGAGTCGCTGGACTCACCATGATTGGTTTTTCTCCATGACGCAGCACTGGTTTTGCCAAGACCGTTTCCGGTAGCTGAATTTGCCGCAGAACTTCATTTGCGCATTTCATAATTTCGATCGTCGAGCGATAGCTTTGCGACAACGTGTAATAGGAAGGACGCAGGTTTTGAAAAATGCCCTCAGTCAATTCCTCCCACGAATGAATGCCTCGGTACGAATGAATCCCTTGAGCAATATCCCCCACGATGGTGAGCGATTTGTTCTTTGTCGCCAAAGAGACAACCGCAATTTCTAACGCGCTCAAGTCTTGGGCCTCGTCAATCACCGTATGGTCAAAGTACTCCGCCTTGTTCATGCCCTCGATGATGTGCTGCAAATAGAGTAACGGCGCAATGTCTTCTGCCTCCAAACGCTCCTCAGCAAACAGACTGCTCGAAGGATGGCAAACGTCCTGGATGACCGCATCGGCAATGTCAGGTGAAACGAGTTTTCGCAAGAGCTCCTCGTCTGTTACCACTTCCCGATAGGCTGCAAATGCTTCCAGCTTTGGAAAGGAAGTCATATACGTATCCAGGATTTGTTCCAACATTTTTTCAAACTTGGCCAGTCCCTGTTTGTCCAGATCGATCTTTAGCTCGCGCAGATGGGCAAACATTTGTTTGTTCATTTCCTGTTTCAAATGCTTACGCAAGGAGTCCAATCGTCGCTGATACGGAAGATGGGCAAACTGCTCGAGAAAACTTTGACGGATAAAATCGCTGCTGATCGTGAAGACTTGTTTGGTCTTGTTATACTGAAAGCTCAGCTTTTTAAACGGGATTCTCGTCTCGATGACAAAGCGGATGTACTGCTCCAACACATCTCTGCATGCGAGTGATCCTTTAAATCTCAAGCGGTTTCGCGTCTGCTCCTGTTCCCGCTCGTCCTGACCATCTTCAAAAAACAGCAGGATCGGTTTATCCGGACTCGTGATTTTCCAACCTTTTGGCAGCAAAGGTTTGACGAGACGAGCAGCCCAATCTACGAAAGTGGCCTGCTGCACGTCATCTACTCCCAGCTCAGGCAGGACATCCGAGATGTATGTAAGAAACATCCGGTTGGGGGCAAACACCATGAATCTTTTGGACATCATGGAATCCTGGTAGTTATAAATCAGATAGGACAGCCTGTGCAACGCAATCGTTGTTTTCCCGCTGCCGGCTACCCCTTGAACGACGATCGGCCGCTCTTTTTCCGCCCGGATAATATCATTCTGTTCGGATTGAATCGTTGCGACGATGTCCTTTAGCTTGCTGTCATTCGCCTGATTCAGGTTGGCTGCCAAAAATTCGTCGATAAAACCTTCTTGGAGGAAGTCATCCGGATCTCCCATTTCCCGATGAATCGTCTCTTTTACCGCTCCATCGTAAATACCGGTGATTTTCCCTTCTTCCATAGCAAAATTACGCTTTAAAGTCACTTCACCACGAACGATTTCGCGCCCCATTCGGTAAAAAGCTTCTTTACTCTCCCCGGAATAATACAGGCTAGCGATCGGTGCTCTCCAGTCCACGACAACAGAGTCAAAAGTATCGCCACGGACGATCCCCCGTTTTCCGATGTAAACTTGATCTAACTCATAGATTTCATCCTTCATGAAATCGACGCGCCCGAAGTACGGTTTTTCTCGACCTTGATCTTCTAGATAGCGTAATTCCTTCGCTTTTTTGGCATTCACGACTTGCTTTACATAGTCATCTGTCGCTTCACGAATATCCTCGCGTAATTGTGTGATTTCACTGTCAATTATCGCGATCGTTTCATCAAGCTTCTTTTGTTCCTGTTCGTATTCCCGGTGTTGGGTACTCATACCCATCCCCCCTCTCGTCCATTCCATTCAGGGCAACTACGTCCACTGCCGTGCCATCCATATACCTGCTGCACAGGATAACAATCCAATCACTACACTTAGTAGGGCATACATCATTCCTCGAAGGATCTGTCCGTCTCCCCAGAACGAGATGACTTCCAGAGAAAATGTGGAGAACGTCGTAAATCCACCCATGACGCCAGTCGCAAACAAGAGGTAGATCTCAGGCGACAGGATTCCCCGTTCTTTCCCCCAGACAGACAGCATGCCAATGAGGAACGAACCCAACACATTGGCCAGCCACGTTCCTACCGGCCAGCCCGGTTGATTCGCCACTAGTGAGAGGCCATAGCGCATCATAGAACCCAGCGCCCCACCCACTGCCACCGCCAGCCATGGAATCATTTTCCTCTCCCCTTTTCATCGGTTCGGAACAAAAAGACACCCCAGCTTCTAGCAAGGATGTCTGTGCTATCAATATCTGTTATCTTACTGTTTCCGACCATTTTCTTCAAGGTCTTCCACGTAACGGATGGAATCCAAATTCGCTCTCAACGAAAGCTTTACAGCATCGATATACTTTTGACGAAGTTGTTTTTGTTCGAGTTTTTCTTCCTCGGACAAACCTTCTTCTTTGGATTTCTTCACTAATTCATTAATGCGTTTGATTTCTGCGTCAGATACCACTACTGGTTCCTCCCCACCTGTGAGTAATGCCGCTCTATTATACCATATCCCGAGCGTGACGCAAGCAGATCGGTCACACGCAGGCAGATAGTCATTTTATTGCGGGAGAGGAATTCTCAAGGTCTGTCCCGGGTAAATCACGACACTGTCCAAATCGTTCGCTTCCTTGATCGCAACGATGAGCTCATTCACGTCCATCTTCGCTTCCTCTTTATAGCGAACAGCCATTTTCCAAAGGCTATCTCCTGCTCGAACGGTCACTTCTTTTGCAGGCAGTACCTGAACAGGACCAGAAGCAAACACCAGTTCTGTCAGCAAGTAAAAAAAGAGAGAAAAGCTAAGCAGAAACAAAATGGCTTGTCCACGGGTGATACCGAACCTTGCGCGACGTGTTTCCTTTTTTCCAAAGCGGTTATGTACAGTCATGACTGACATCAAAATCCCTCCTACAAACGTACGTTCCGTTCTCTTGTATTCATCATATATGGGAACGTATGTTCATGTCAACAAAAAAAGATCGAACTTATGTTTGTCGAACGCAAGATCCCATGGTATAATATAGGAAAACATGTTCGAGAAAACTGAGGTGTCTTATATGTCAAAACTATCGAATAGACAGCAAGCCATCATCGACTTCATTCGTAAAGAAGTTCGTGATAAAGGCTACCCGCCTTCTGTCAGGGAAATTGGTGAAGCAGTTGGACTTGCCTCCAGCTCTACTGTTCATGGACACTTGGCCCGCCTGGAAAAGAAAGGTCTCATCCGTCGTGACCCTACCAAGCCTCGCGCGATTGAGCTTTTGTCTGAGGAAGATCGCTTTCACGATGATTTTGAAGATTCCGTGGTTCGCGTCCCTGTCATTGGGAAAGTAACAGCTGGACAACCTATCACCGCGATTGAAGATGTGGAAGAATATTTCCCTTTGCCTGAAAACATCGTGACATCGGACAAGGTCTACATGCTTCGGGTCTCCGGGAACAGTATGATCGATGCAGGTATCCTCGACGGCGATTATGTTATCGTACGTCAACAGCACGTAGCCAATAACGGGGATATCGTAGTAGCTATGACAGAAGAAGATGAAGCCACTGTAAAACGCTTCTTTAAAGAGAAAAACCATTTCCGACTCCAACCGGAAAATGCAACCATGGAGCCGATCATCCTGGATGCTGTTTCGATTCTTGGCAAAGTCATTGGGGTATATCGTTTGATTCACTAATCTACGTAGCATGGAAAAAGGACAGCCTCGGCTGTCCTTTTTTACTGTCTTTATGCGGCGATAAAAAACCAGATGATCATTGTCAGCTGCAGCACCACTTTGACGACTGCACTCCCCAGGAACCCGATCAGTGATCCAAAGCCGGCTTTAATCGCCTTCTCCATCGGCTGTTTCTGCATGAACAGCTCTACCAACACGACGAACACAAACGGTAGCATGATCATCCCAAACGGAGGGAACAAGAATATCCCGGCAAAAATACCGACGACTGCCGCAATGGAAGACCATTTGGAGCCCCCGTACTTTTTCACGAAGTACATATTGGTCAAGAGGTCTGCTCCGTACAAAAGAACGCTGAGCGCACCCATCCCCCACCAAAATGAGGCTGGCAGTCCTCCACCAGGATCCGCGATGATAAAATGATAGAGCAAGAAACCTGCCCACAGCAGGATGGTATCAGGTAAAACCGGCAGAAAGATCCCGGCGATGCTTAAGGCGAACAACGCCACCACAATGACCCATAACAGTATTTCCACTAGTCCCACTCCTCTCTTTATGGTATACGTGTCATGCTCATTTCCGTTGCAGTCTGTTTCGCAACCCTCTACAATACTCTTGTTATCCAATAACGACGGGTTAAAACAAGACGGAGGCATTCTTATGACAAACTGGCGTGACCTCACTTATTTGCTTTCAGGTACACCGAAACAACAGGCAGCTTGGAAAGCCATTTCTCAGACCTTAGTCATAGAGAGCTTGCAAGCTTACGATCCTGTATTAGCCGGTACCATCCCTCTAAACATTGATATAGAAGCAAGCGACCTAGATATCATTTGTACCAGCTATGATCTTGATGAGTTTGATGCTGATGTCCGTGCAGCCTACGGCAATAAAGAAGGCTATCAGGAGTCTCGTCTGCTCATTCAAGATTGGCAAACGAGTGTGATTGGCTTTTATGATGCTGGTTTTTGGTTCGAGCTGTTTGCCCAGCCGCTCCCAGTCGAACAGCAGAATGCCTATCGTCATATGGTTATCGAGGCACGCTTACTTGGGTTAGGTGGTGAAGCTGCTTATCAGGAAATCAGGCTACTCAAGCGCCAAGGTATCAAGACAGAGCCTGCTTTCGCCCGCTATTTTAGTATCCCAGGCGCTAATCCGTATCGAGCTCTCTTGGAGATTGAGCATCTTTCTACAGATGAGTTGCAATCCTATTTGCTTCATCCACCGTGCCAAGACTAGTCACACACACGATGATTTGTGTGCTAGACTGTTTTTTTCTATTTGTACCTTTGGTTATTCAATACTCAATCGGATGCTTCTTTCTCCTATCGAAGCCGTCTCCATATCCATTTCTGCCCCATATCTGACTTCCGATAGCAATACATTGTTATTCAACACTTGATCAAATCGCCCAAGCGCTTCTTTTACTTGAGGATCGACATCCAAGGTAAGAATGACCCGTTTCTCAATCGGTAAATCCATTTTCTTGCGGTAATCTTGAATGACGCGTATGACTTCACGTACGATTCCCTCCTGTTCGAGTTCCTCTGTGATCGTCGTATTCAAAGCAACATTGACTTGGTAGCCCGAAGCAGAAGCAAACCCTGCTTTCCCTTGCTTCTCCACAAGCAACTCATCGATATTGATCCGAATGTATTCTCCTGATTGGTTGAAATCCAAGTATCCGATCTCGACTGCACGTAATGCTTCGGAGTCAGTCAATACTTTCAAATAGCTTTGGATAGGCCCGACAAGCTTACCATATTTCTTTCCTGCCACTTTCAAATTCAGCTTGAAGTGATAGTTCACGAAGCCACTGTCATTCTGCTCCACTCGAATGTTCTTCACATTGATTTCCTCTTTAATGATGGATGCGTATCGATTCAGATCGAACTGCCGATCGATGGAGACAATCAGCTCGGACAAAGGCTGACGAGTCTTGATACCTGTTTCGTTTCGGATGTTTCGGGCCAGCTCTACGATTTGCCGAGCGGTTTCCATGTCGTTTTCGAGCGCAGTGTCAATCACTTCCGGATTCACTATTGGATAATCGGCTAAGTGTACGCTCTCCTTCCCTCCCAGGTTGCCATAGATATCTTCCGCAAGTAGCGGTGAGTACGGTGCGATCATCCGTGCAAGAGTAACGAGTACTTCGTGCAGGGTTTGGTAGGCGGATATTTTGTCACCCGCCATGTCACTGCTCCAAAAACGGTCACGTGAACGGCGAATGTACCAGTTACTCAATTCGTCGACGAATGTTTCGATATGCTTTGCTGGATTCATAAAATCATAGGTCTCCAGCCCCTTCTTCACATTCTGCAGCGTGGAATTCAAGCGTGAAAGGACCCAACGATCCAACTCGTTCACATTGTCTTGCCGGGCATATTCCTGTGGCTTGTATTGATCGATCGACGCGTACATGGAATAAAAGGCGTGGATGTTATGAATCGTATCAATTACTTTCGATTTTGCTTCAGCTACGATCCGTTTGGAAAACCGTTTGCTGCTCCACGGGGCGCTGTCAGACAAGAGGGCCCAGCGAAACGCATCCGCACCGAATTCTTCAATCACTTCCCAAGGATCGATCCCGTTCCCTTTACTTTTGGACATCTTTTGACCGTTCTCATCCAGCACGTGTCCCGTTGAGATGACTGCCTTGTAAGGTGTTTTTCCATTATAAAGCGTTGACACGGCCAACATGCTAAAGAACCAGCCTCTTGTTTGGTCAATTCCCTCCGAAATCATATCTGCTGGATACTGTTCTTGGAATTGTTTATCCTCTCCAAAAGGGTGATGGTACTGGGCAAACGGCATCGATCCACTGTCAAACCATACATCGATTACCTCCGGAGTTCTTTCCATGGTGCCACCGCACGAACAACGCAATTTCACATCATCTACAAATGGCTTATGCAGTTCCAAGCTCGCGTCTATTGGTTCAATTGACCTTTCGCGCATTTCTTTTATACTCCCCGGTGCATACTCGATTCCACAGTCCTGACAAAGCCAGATATTAAGTGGTGTTCCCCAGTAACGATTGCGGCTGATATTCCAATCTACGAGCTCTTCCAGGAATTTGCCGAAACGCCCCTCGCGCAAATGTCCAGGGTACCAGTCAATCTTGCTATTGTTTTCGATCAGCTGTTCTTTTATTGCGGTTGTTTGAATGAACCAGCTTTCCATAGCGTAGTAGAGCAAAGGAGACTTACAACGCCAGCAAAATGGATAGCTGTGCTCATATCGTTCTTTCGAGAACAACAAATGACGATGGGCCAAGTCTTTCACGATATCGACATCACAGTCTTTGACGAAACGCCCAGCAAAATCGGCGACTTGGTCTGTGTAACGTCCGGCTAGATTTACCACGTTCACAAAATCCAAGCTGTGCTGTCGCGTCGTGCGGTAGTCATCTTCCCCATGTGCAGGGGCTGTATGGACAATACCTGTACCGCTTTTATCACTGACATAGTCGGCATCGACCACGATGTGTCCTTTGTTTACGTTGATATAGCCAAATGGCGGTTCATACGCCGTTCCGATGAATTCGGCTCCTTTATGTGTAGACAAGATCTCATAGTCTTCTTTCATGACGGATTCGACGAGATTCCTGGCTACAACATACACCTCATTGTTCTTTTTCACTCGCACATAGTCGATCTCTTTGTTCACTGCTAAAGCTACATTAGCGGGAAGCGTCCATGGTGTCGTCGTCCATGCGAGAAAAATATCCTCACCATTTTTGCTCCGGAATTTCACAGTCGCACTCAAATCTTTCACGTCTTCATAGCCTTGAGCTACTTCATGGGAGCTCAGTGTCGTCTGGCAATCAGGGCAATACGGGCTAACGCGATGGCCTTTGTACAGCAGTTCCTTTTTATGGATCTCGGACAAGATGTGCCAGACACTTTCGATATAATCATTGGTCAGGGTAACGTAAGGATGCTCCATGTCGGTCCAATACGCTATGCCTTCTGTTAGTTCACGCCATTGCTTTTCATATTCAAAAACGCTGCTTTTGCATTTTTCGACGAACTTGGCCACTCCATAATTTTCGATTTCTTGTTTCCCCGAAATACCCAATTGCTTTTCGACACCCAACTCAACAGGCAGACCATGCGTATCCCATCCGGCTTTGCGGACTACGCGATACCCCGACATCGTTTTGTAGCGTCCGATAAAATCTTTGATAACTCGCCCAAGAACATGACCGATATGCGGCTGGCCATTTGCTGTCGGAGGGCCTTCGTAAAACACATAGTTCGGTTTGCCCGCCCGATTTTCGATGGATTTTCGAAACGTATTGTCTTCTCTCCACTGGTTCAAAATTCGAAGCTCACGTGTCCTAGCTTTTTCTTTCGCATCCACCGTTCTCATCGATTTCATCCTCTCTTCAGATAAACAGAATTTGGGGAGGGTCCAAGAAAAACAAAAAAATCCCGCCCCCTAAGGGACGAGATTTCATCTCGCGATACCACCCTTGTTCCGAAAAGATCATATCCTTCATGACTTTTCAGCACTCTACTACGTACCATCATACGCGCCCCTTGTAACGGCGGGATCCCGGGTTAGCTTACTTACGGCTCTTCAGCTTTCCTTCTCGGAGAGGATTTTCGGCTAAGTCTTGAACGTTGGCTTTCAGCACTAGGCCAACTCTCTGGGGGACAAGGAAATAGCGTACTCTTTCTCGTCAATGAATTTCACGCTTCATTCAGTTATATTCGTTTTACACCACTTTCAAGTAATTGTCAAATAGGCAAATTGTGTCACCGTGACCTCGCTGTGATGGGTCCTTTTTTCAGGTGAAAATTTTTAAACTACTTATTTTGCTTATTAAATCAGAGGTTTCTGTATTAACGTTGCAAATTTAAACCGATGGACATGATCATCGTTAAACGTTGTACTCCCTTTTACAAAATGAACATGCTTTCCATTACCAACAGGTATTGCTGGTCCAGTAATGATTCTGACCCTGTGAAGGTGATTCAGGAAATCTGTATTCGTTCTAATTACATGAACATGACTTTTTCCCCTCGGTATCGCCTGGCCGGTAACTCCTGCAAAACGGTGATTATGCCGATCATCACCCTCTTCTGCAAGTTGCGTGCTACCTAAAAACTCATGCACATGTCTCTGGTGTTGGGTTGTACTTTTCCGTTTTATATTCCATTTTAACTTATTCTTTTTAGCCATTATTACCGTCCTTTCATCCTTTATTGATACCATCGTATTAATGGAGACAAGGATGCGAAACGGACAAGAGCTCATTTTACTACTATGTGAAAAACTCTACACCACTTGTACTGGTAGTAAGTCTTCAATATCGCACACTGCCACAACCAAAGCAGCCCAAAAAAAGAAAAACCCCTCGCACCAAGTGGCACAAGGGGTCTCATTACTAATTAATACGTGCTCATGTACTGCTCGCGCTCCCAAGCGTGAACGCGTGTACGGAACATATCCCACTCGATTTCTTTTGCCTCTATGAAGTGAACCAGAGCGTGCTCACCCAGAGCTTCGCAGATAACTGGGTCAGATTTCAGGCACTCGATCGCTTCCTTCAAAGAAGCAGGTAGGTTTTCAATTCCGTTTGCTTCGCGATCTTCCTCGGACATCACGTAAATATTACGGTCAATTGCAGGTGGTACGGTCACTTTGTTCTTGATACCGTCCAAGCCGGCTTTTAGCATAACAGCAAGAGCCAGATATGGGTTTGTAGAAGGATCTGGGCTACGAACTTCGATTCGAGTACCCATTCCTCTAGAAGCAGGGATACGAATCAAAGGAGAACGGTTTTTACCAGACCATGCAACATAGCAAGGAGCTTCGTATCCTGGCACCAAACGCTTGTAAGAGTTTACCAACGGATTCGTAATTGCAGTGAAACCACGTGCATGCTGCAAAATACCCGCCAGATAATACTTAGCTGTTTGGCTCAGACCCATTTCGTCTGTCTCATCATAGAAAGCATTTTCTTTTCCACGGAACAGCGATTGGTTCGCGTGCATACCAGAACCAGCTACACCATAGAGAGGTTTTGGCATGAAAGTCGCATGCAGACCATGTTTTTGAGCAATCGTTTTTACTACGAGCTTGAAAGTCAAAATTTGGTCAGCAGCTTGCAATGCGTTTGCATATTTAAAGTCGATCTCGTGTTGACCTGGAGCTACTTCGTGGTGAGAAGCTTCCACTTCAAAGCCCATCTTTTCCAGAGTCAGCACGATATCACGGCGACAGTTTTCACCGAGGTCGAGTGGAGCGAAGTCGAAGTATCCGCCTTGGTCATTCAGATCAAGAGTAGGCTCGCCTTTTTCGTCCAATTTGAACAGGAAGAACTCAGGTTCTGGACCTACGTTAAACGCAGAGAAGCCCATTTCTTCCGCTTCTTTCAGCGCACGCTTCAGGATATAACGTGGGTCTCCTTCAAATGGAGAGCCATCCGGATTGTGAATATCACAGATCAGACGTGCAATTTTGCCATGCTCGTTACCCCAAGGGAATACTACCCATGTATCCAGATCAGGAACCAGGTACATGTCAGATTCCTCGATACGAACGAAGCCTTCGATGGAAGATCCATCAAACATCATTTTGCCATCGAGTGCTTTTGTCAGTTGGGACAGAGGGATCTCTACGTTTTTAATAATCCCCATCAGGTCGGTAAACTGCAACCGGATGTACCTTACGTCCTCTTCTTGGGCCAAACGCATAATGTCATCTCTTGTAAACTTGCTCACATTTCTCTCCTCCTGTCTCTATTTGGCCTTTCTATTAGTGGAAGAAGCGAGAAAGCTCTCCACGTATCAATGCATTCTCGCCATTACGAGAAGCATTGTGATACATAATCTGTTGTCTTAGGAGCTGGTGTAACTCCTTGTCCGTCATGTCCTTACGTTTTGCCTCAGATGTAGTGGAAATCTCCGTTTGTTCCGTTGCAGGTTCCTGCAATTGCAAAACTTGCTTGATTCCTGCAATGTTAAGTCCCTTTTCAATCAGAGCTTTAATTTCCAACAGGCAATCTACATCGTTGAAGGAAAAGAGGCGCTGTTTCCCTTCGGTGCGGGCTGGGTGTATAAGCTCGTTTTGTTCATAGTAGCGAATTTGCCTCGCAGTAAGATCCGTCAGTTTCATGACGATCCCAATGGGAAAGAGGGCCATATTCCGGCGAATGTCATCACTCATGACTTGTCCCTCCTCAATTGTTTTCCTTATGCTTTATTTTATGCATCATCACAAATCCTGTCAACAGATGTTAGAAAAGATTACGTAACAAGTTATGACAATTAAAAAACAGCGGTACGCCACTTGACAAACATGACGTATCGCTGTTTCCCTTTCCTCATTCAGACACAGGTATATCAAGCAAATCCTTTTCCAGTAATCCATTCAATGCCGTCAATATCCCGACTTTTACATGCGAGTATGTCAGACCACCTTGAACGAAGCCAAGGTAAGGAGGGCGAATAGGACCATCGGCAGAAAATTCAATGCTTGCCCCTTGAATGAATGTTCCAGCTGCCATAATAACAGGATCCGCATACCCTGGCATTTCACTCGGGTAGGGTGTTACATGCGAATCAACAGGTGCTGCTTTTTGTATCCCTTGGCAAAACGCGATAAGACGCTCTGCTGATCCAAACTCCACGGATTGAATCAAGTCTGTGCGCGGCTCATGCCAAAGTGGATTCGTGTTGAACCCGAGTCGTTCCAGCATCGCAGAAGAAAACACAGCACCTTTCAGTGCCTCCCCTACAACATGTGGAGCTAGGAAGAAGCCTTGGTACATTTCCAACAAAGAATAAAGCGATGCTCCACCCTCTGCTCCGATCCCAGGTGCCGCCATCCTGTAAGAGGCCAGTTGCACGAGATCTTGGCGCCCGACAATGTATCCCCCGGTTTTGACCAAGCCGCCTCCGGGGTTTTTGATAAGCGATCCCGCCATAATGTCGGCACCTACCTGCAAAGGCTCCTGCTCTTCGGTAAACTCTCCGTAGCAGTTATCGACGAACACGATCACATCTGGCTTCATTTCCTTGACGAGTCGGATCATCTCCTGGATCTTCGCGATCGTAAAGGAAGGGCGATCTGCATACCCGCGCGAGCGCTGGATGCCGATCACTTTTGTTTTAGGAGTGATGGCTCCCGCAACAGCCATGAAGTCGATTTCTCCCTCAGATGTCAGTGGGACGTAGCTGTAGCCGATCCCGTAGTCCTTGAGCGAGCCTTGCCCCTCTCCACGTGCACCAACGACTTCTTCCAACGTGTCGTAGGGTTTACCGGTGATGTAAAGCAAATCATCTCCTGGACGCAAAACCCCAAACAAGGAAATCGCAATGGCATGTGTACCTGAAATGATATGCGGTCGTACTAACGCCGCTTCTCCACCGAATACTTCTGCGTAAATGGATTCCAATGTGGAACGACCGGAATCGTCGTAGCCGTATCCGGTCGATGGAGAGAAATGAAATTCATTGACTTCATGCTTTTGAAACGAGCGCAGTACCTTTAATTGATTGGTATCGACGAGCGCCGCAATCTGTCTGTGTCTTTCTGAAATCATCGCTTCTACTTCCAGGACGAGAGGACGAAGCTTCTCGCCATGTGAAAAATATTGAAACATCAGCTATCTTACCAACTCTCTTCGGCAGTCTCTGGTTTATCCAGGAGGAAAGGAGCAATCCGTCCATAAATCGGGTTGTCCCGATTCACGCGTACCGTGACACGATAGGACTCTTCCTCTTCATCAAAATGTTGTTCCATCTCGACACCTTCCCGATGCAAAAGCGATAGGATATCTCCCCGCTCTACTGGCACCTTAAGGGTCATTTGGTTAAACGTCGCAATTGCATATGATTCAATCCGCTTTAACAACCGTTTCAAGTCATCTTCTCGCATCGCAGATATCAATATCCACTCGTCTGCTGGTGGCAAATACGTACCTTCAGCCATGGCATCGGACTTGTTAAATACAACGAGCTGAGGAATGTCTTCTGCCTTTAATTCACGCAAAATCCGATCGACTACTTGGATATGAATCTGCAGATCAGGATGATGACTGTCGACAACGTGCAAAATCAAGTCTGCTTCCTTTACCCCTTCCAGTGTAGAACGGAACGCCGCTACCAGGCTCGTTGGCAAATCTTGAATAAATCCGACCGTATCCGTGAGCAGTACCTCCATCCCGCTTGGAAGGGAAAGCTGACGTGTCGTCGGATCGAGCGTAGCGAACAGCTTGTCTTCCTGGAGGGTGTTGGCATTCGTCAACTGATTGAGAATCGTGGACTTGCCTGCGTTGGTGTAACCGACCAGCGCGACCTGAAAGACGTTGTTTTTCTTTCGTCTTTCCCGATGCAGTTGCCGGGTTCGAACGGTTTCGGACAGTTGCTGCTTGAGCTCGGTAATCCTTCTGCGAATATGACGGCGATCGCTCTCCAGCTTGGATTCACCAGGACCTCTCGTACCGATCCCACCACCAAGGCGAGAAAGCTGTTTTCCTTGCCCTGCCAGACGGGGCAGCAGGTAGTTGTACTGAGCCAGCTCTACCTGTATCTTTCCCTCGCGAGACTGAGCGCGTCCTGCAAAAATGTCGAGAATCAATTGTGTTCGGTCAATGACTTTGCAATCAAAAATACGATCCAGATTACGGGTCTGACTCGGCGAAAGTTCATCGTTAAAGATTACGACATCTACATCCAGCTCTTCGGCACGTTGTGCGAGCTCGTCGATTTTCCCAGTCCCTAAATACCAGGCCGGGTCAATTCTTTCCCGGTTTTGCGTGATGACATCCAGCACTTCCACGCCTGCCGTATCCGCGAGTTCTCGTAACTCTTCGAGCGACAGACGCATGCGTTCTTCATCACGGTTATCTAAAAGGCAACCAACCAAGATGGCGGTTTCTTTCGTTTTAATCAGATCGTTCACCGATTCACGCCCTTTCTTACCCTATCATACCACATTTTCCCCTTGTTCGTTACGGCGCACCTCTGACAAAAGAGTTTCTGGTTATCCGTTAAAAAATAAAGTCCTCCGACTTTAAAGTAACTAAATCTTCTCTTGTTGGTTCATATATTTTCAGCAATCTTACCGCTTGGACCCGGATCGCTTTTTCAATGCTGTTCCTTACATACCTTGCGTTACTGAAATTCTCCTGAAATGGATTCCCGACAACAGCAGAAAGCCTCCTTCTTAACTTTTCTAGTGCTTCCTTCGATAAATCATACTCTTTGTTCTTTGCCATTAAATTAGCAATATCTAATAACTCCTCGACTTCATAGTCAGCAAACTTTATGTGAATCGGGAAACGAGAGGGTAAGCCCGGATTCAATTCAAGAAAGGAGTCCATCTCCTCGTTATAACCTGCAATGATGCAAACGAATTCGTTTCCTGAATCCTCAAGTGCTTTGGTTAAACAATCTATAGCTTCTTTTCCGAAATCCTTTTCCCCACCTCGAGCCAGTGAATACGCTTCATCAATGAACAATATTCCCCCCAAAGATTTCTTGACCAGATCACGTGTTTTCTGAGCGGTGTGCCCGATGAATTCACCCACGAGATCTGCACGTTCCACTTCAGTTAGATGCCCTTTGCTTAAAATACCCATCTCTCGTAGAATCTTACCAAAAATCCGTGCTACCGTTGTCTTTCCAGTGCCCGGATTCCCTTTGAATACCATGTGAAACACTTGCTTTTCCAGCTTCAAGTGATGTTTTTCCCGCTCCTTATTCATCTTGATTAGAGCGTAAATTTCATAAATGGTCTTTTTGGCCTCTTGAAGACCAATCAGATTTTCAAGTTCTTCAAACAGTGCTGCTAAATTTGCATGTGACGTGGCTCGCACCATCTCAGCCAATGTGTCTGGTTGTCTAATACTTATTGGACGATTAAAAACCACTTGTATGCGATTCGGACTGCTTGATGATTCCGTTATGTCGGCTGATGTATTCGTTCCAGCTTGCTTCATGTGCGTCACCTGCCTTGAGCTTCATACAAAAGTATACTCATCCACAATCAAAAACCTGCTTCCAATTTGCAAAGACATTGAGACTGTTCTACAAAACAAAAAGGGAAACCACTATTATCGGCTCCCTTTTTCCAGTATTAGATTAGACCCCTATTTTTTCAATTGGAAACTGCCCACAAACCAGGAAAGGACGATCAGGGTAATCATACCGCCCGACAAGAAAGGAACGATTCCTGACAACAGGTGTCTCAGGGACAGTGATCCTTTTGTTGCTACCCGCGCAAACAACAACCACAACCCGATCACCAACGGGACATCCATATAAAACACACCTAAGATCGTATGACTGTATGCACTGTAAGCTTGCATTCGAAAAAAGTATTCAAAATCTGGCGCCATGCTACCGATGATTAAGGCAGGAAAGTGAAAGGAGCGAGACTCGCGTAGTGGCAGAACGATGGCTGGATGCGCAAAAGTAAATGGCAATGGATGCCCTCCTTTCTTCTATCGTTAAGACGCCCACTCTGACGTAAAAGATACAGCTCTAAAAGAAAAACACCCAACATCAAAGGCAGTGCCTTTGTTGGGTGCTATGTCGTTATAGGGGCAGCATCACAGCGATCACTTGTTTTCCGCTGACTTGGATGCCCTTGTCTTGCTTCCCACAGTGAGTAAGCTCACTGATTAGGTGCTCTACCAGTTTCTTTGCCTCTTGGCTTTCCTTTTTCTCCAGTCGAACGGTCAGTTGAACAGCATCGCCAGAAGCCAGAATTCGCTCAGCCTGCCGTTTCTTTGTATCGTAATCATGGTCTTCGATAAAGGCGCTCAAACGAATTTCCTTTACCTTTGGTCCCTTTTCTGCTTTACGGTTTTTTGCGCTTTCTTTAAGTACTTGCTGTTTGAAATCAGTACGGCTGACTAGCTGACACGGAGGAGGACTGCTGGCAAGCGACTGACACACCAGGTCAACTTGCAAATCCTTTGCCATTTTAAGTGCCTCTTTTGTAGACATGATCCCTAGATCTTCTCCGTTAATTCCCGTCAGTTGCACTTCAGATGCTTTAATTTTTTCGTTCATAATGATCATTTCGTTTATCCGATCCTTCCTAAAAATCTCTATAATGATGATTGTACCATAAGCGAAGGAACGTTAGAGGTAAACAGAAGTATTGACACGTGAATGAGAATCGTTTACATTACGCTTAGTTAGCCAGCTAAGTAACTGGAGGAATCGTCTTGGATTTTGACTACGTTAATGCCTTGACTCATATTATGGGTCACGTAATGAAGCTCCATCGGCATAATCTTGATTTGCTCATTCAAAAGTACGATGTGCACCCGGGTCAACCCCCACTGCTCCTACGTCTTTATCGTCACGGTGGACTGATGCAAAAAGAGCTGGCTCGCAGCATGAACGTAAAGCCAGCTACCCTGACCGTCATGATCAATCGAATGGAAAAGTCTGGTCTAGTCACACGCACACCCGATCCGAACGATCAGCGAATTTCTAGAGTGTATTTGACGGACAAAGGAAGAGTTGCTACCTTGGCCGTGAAAGAAGCCTTACAGCTCTTGGAGACCAGGTGTTTTGAGCATTTTACAGACGAGGAAACCACCCTGCTTCGAGGTATGCTCAACCGCCTACACACGGATATGGAGACTTTCAACCGCGAGTATAGTAGCTAGGCATAGAAAGGATTGATCATCTCTTTGAATAATCTCGCAAAAGAATTGGAAACCCCAGCACCTTCCGTCAGTAGGTCACGCCGCCTGTGGATGGCTGTCATTCTCGGCTCGCTATCTGCATTTGGACCTCTGTCCCTTGACATGTATTTGCCTGCGTTACCGATGCTGGAAACGGATCTGCAAACAACGACTTCGATGGCGCAGATGAGTCTGACGGCCTGTCTCGTCGGCCTTTCTGTAGGGCAACTGTTCGCAGGACCGCTCAGTGATGTCCAAGGTCGCCGCAAACCGTTATTAATCGGACTTATCTTTTATGCCCTTTCTTCCTTTTTATGTGCAATTGCCCCTTCAATCTGGACGTTTCTCCTCCTACGTCTCGTTCAAGGTATGGCTGGCTCCGCTGGGATTGTAATTGCTCGCGCTACTGTTCGTGACCTGTACTCTGGAACGGAATTGACCAAGTTTTTTGCTCTACTGATGCTGATTAACGGGATCGCTCCTATTGCAGCTCCCATCATCGGTGGTCAGTTGCTCCAGGTAACTTCATGGCATGGAGTCTTTATCGCACTCGGTCTCATTGGACTGATCATGTTTTTCACGGTAATGTTCGGTTTGCCAGAAACACTGCCTGCTCAGATGCGCTCCAAAGGCGGTTTAGGGAATACGCTGAAGACATTTAATGGTCTGATTAAAGATCGTACTTTTATGGGCTATGCGCTGTCCCAGGGACTCGTGACAGCTGCTATGTTTGCCTATATTTCCGGTTCTCCTTTTGTTTTACAAGAGATTTTTGGCGTCTCTCCGCAAATGTTTAGCGTGATCTTTGCAGTCAACGGTCTGGGCATAATTATTGCGAGTCAAATTACCGGGAAGCTGGCTGGAAAGGTCAAAGAAACCAAGTTGTTCGTCGCTGGAATTAGCATCGCGGCTATTGCCGGGATTACCTTGTTGTCCATGATTCTTCTCGATGCAGGTCTGTTCGCTCTCCTGGTTCCGCTTTTCTTCGTCGTCTCTTGCGTAGGGATCGTGGGTGCCACCGGATTCTCACTGGCGATGGCAAACCAGAGCAAAGCAGCAGGCAGTGCGTCTGCACTTCAAGGCCTGATTTCCTTTATTGGGGGTGGTATCGTGGCTCCACTGGTAGGGATTGGCGGCAGCAGCACAGCCGTACCGATGGGTGTTGTGATGGCCGTTGCTACAGTCCTCTCTACACTCTGCTACGTATTCATGATCCGCCGAAAAGCTTGAGCTTCCACACACAACGTACAAACGGGCAAAGGATACGCTTTTTTGCGTCCTCGCCCGTTTTTTGTTTCCAAAGAAAAAAGCCCGGATTGATCAGATCCAGGCTTTCGGTAAAACGATTGTTACTGTTGGTTGTTCTCTTGAGACATGAGAGATACTGGGCGTTGCGGTGTAAACGTGGAAATCGCATGCTTGTATACCAGTTGTTGTTTGCCTTCGCTATCAATCACAATCGTGAAATTATCGAATGCTTTAATGTAGCCACGCAATTGAAATCCGTTCACCAGGTAAATGGTGACCGCGATGTTTTCTTTCCGCAAATGATTCAAGAACGTATCTTGAATATTGATCGTCTGTTTCATGTAC
>JARDZO010000127.1 GCA_029240815.1 Brevibacillus sp. | reverse complement strand
CGGGCCGTAAATCGTTAAGCCTTCGATCTCGCGCATTTGCTCCATCGCATATTTCACGAGTTGCTTTTCATGACGCTCGATGTTATCCATGCCGATCTCTTCCAAAAAGTCGATGGCGGCTCCAAGGCCAATCGCGCCAGCAATGATCGGAGTCCCGCCTTCAAACTTCCAAGGCAGCTCTTTCCAAGTGGAATCGTACAGTTCCACGAAGTCGATCATCTCACCGCCAAATTCCATCGGCTCGACTCGCTCCAGCACTTCACGCTTGCCATAGAGGACACCGACACCGGTCGGACCTGCCATCTTATGGGCGGAAAACGTGTAAAAATCGCAATCCAAATCCTGGACGTCGATTTTTTTGTGTGGAGCTCCCTGCGCCCCATCAACCAGTAAAAGGGCACCATGCTCATGTGCGATCTTGGCAATTTCCTTGATCGGAGTAGTATCCCCCAACACGTTGGAAATATGGTGAATCGCGACGAGTTTGGTGTTGTCTGTGACTGTTTCTCTCACTGCCTCCAGCGTGACGGTACCGTCCTCTGCCAGGGGAATGAACTTAAAGGTAGCTCCGGTCGCTTTGGCTGCTTGCTGCCAAGGAATGAAATTGGCATGGTGCTCCACGACTGTGGTCACAATCTCATCTCCCGGCTTTAGAACCGCGCGAGCATAGCCGTACGCTACGGTATTGATCGCCGACGTCGTTCCGCGGGTAAATACCACCTCGGCCGCTTCACGAGCGTTGATGAACGCGCGAACCTTCTCGCGCGCTCCCTCGTAAGCGTCTGTCGCCATGTTGCCCAAGGTGTGCACGCCGCGGTGCACGTTGGAGTTGAATGCCTTGTAGTATTTATCCATCGCCTCGATTACCTGAATCGGCTTTTGCGAGGTCGCTCCATTATCGAGATACACAAGTGGATGCCCGTTGATCTCTTGGTGCAGGATGGGAAAATATTGCCGAAGCTCCTTGGCGTTCATTAGCCCAACTTCCTTTCGAGCGCTTGGCGGAGCCTGTTTCTCACTTCTTCTACCGGGATCTCAGCCACAACCGGATCGAGGAAGCCCAGAATGATCAGACGTTCCGCATTTTGGCGGGTAATACCGCGCGACATCAGGTAGTAGAGAGACTCTTCGCTGAAACGTCCTACGGAAGCTGCGTGACCTGCTTTGACGTCGTCCTCGTCGATCAAAAGAATCGGGTTGGCGTCTCCGCGAGATTTTTCGCTCAGCATCAGGATGTTCTCTGCCTGTACGCCGTTTGCTTTTTCAGCGCCTTTTTCGATTTTGGTAATACCGTTCAAAATGCTGACGGCTTCTCCAGTCATAACGGCCTTACTGACCATGTCAGACTCGGAATGGGTACCGATGTGCTGCACTTGGGAAGTCAGGTTTTGGCGTTGGGAGCCCGTACCTACAGAAATGGATTTGGTCTCGGCAGTCGAGCCGGTACCTTTGAGGATCGTGGTGTTGTTCGCAACGGTGTTTCCGTCGTTCATCTCACCCAGGATCCATTCCATTTTCCCGTCACGATCTACCGTAGCGCGACGGAAGCTGTAGTCGTGAACATCTGTGGACAGGGAACGTACGGAGGCTACCTGTACAGATGCGCCTGCTCCTACGTATACTTCCACGATGCTGTTTGCTACCATGCCAGTGCCCTCGCCAGACACAAATGTATCTACGTAAATCACCTTGCTGTTTGCTTCCGCTACGATCAGAACATGCGGGGAGAGGAGCGCGTGGTCGCCTGCTACTTCAAAGACAACCTGCAAAGGCACTTCTACTTCCACATTTTTCGGTACGTAGAGGAACACGCCGCCATTTACTACTGCTGTGTGCAAAGCGGTCAGCTTATGTTCGTCGTATGCAACTACATTCAGCAAGTGTTTTTGCACCAGATCGCTGTGCTCTACCAGAGCCTTTGCGAGCGTAGTGAAAATGACGCCTTTGCTCTTCAGTTCGTCGGAAACAGCTTCAAAGACAGAAGAGGCATTCTTTTGCACCAACAGGTTTTTCACGCTGTCGACGTCGATTTGTGCTTTGACCAGGTCGCTCAGTTCGTTTGCTGTCGCCGCTGTAGCTGCAGTTTGGAACGGGTCGAACTCAGTCGTATTCCATTTATCAATTTTCGTTTTCTCCAAAGCGGGCAGTTGCAGCTCTCCCGCCGCTTGTAAGCCGGCGAGACGCTTTTCCAGGAACCAGGCAGGCTCCTGATTGGCTTTGGAGTACTCGGTGATCGCTTCAGAGTCGAAGCGGAGCTGTACATCCACACTCATTTCACTGCTGCCTCCTTCTTCCTACACGTTGGCGTTTACGGTTTCATCCTCGATGCCGAGCTCTTCCTTGATCCAATCGTAGCCTTCTGCCTCGAGGCGTTCAGCCAGTTCTGGACCACCGGACTTCACGATACGACCCTGCATCATGACGTGTACGAAGTCAGGCTTCACATAGTTCAGCAAACGCTGGTAGTGAGTGATGATCAAAAATCCGCGATCTGCAGAGCGCATTTCATTCACGCCGTTCGCTACTACTTTCAGCGCATCGATGTCGAGACCAGAGTCGATCTCATCAAGAATACAGAAAGTTGGTTCGATGAGCATCATTTGCAGAATCTCGTTGCGCTTTTTCTCCCCGCCGGAGAAACCTTCATTCAGGTAACGATGAGAGAAGGATTCGTCCATTTCCAGGGTGCTCATTTTCTTGTCCATTTCGCGGATGAACTTCATCAGTGAAATTTCGTTTCCTTCCCCACGACGTGCGTTGATTGCGGAACGCAAGAAGTCGGAGTTGGTAACACCACTGATTTCGGACGGATATTGCATCGCCAAGAACAGACCAGCGCGCGCACGCTCGTCGACTGCCATGTCCAGCAGGTCCTCGCCGTTGATGATTACTTCACCTGCGGTTACCTCGTATTTAGGGTGACCCATCAGCGTTGAAGCCAAAGTCGATTTACCAGTTCCGTTCGGGCCCATGATTGCATGGACTTCGCCGCCCTTGATTTCCAAATTCATGCCTTTGAGGATTTCTTTATCCTCGATCTTCGCGCGAAGGTTTTTTATTTGCAAATGCGGTACTGCTGTCATCTGAATTCCCTCCATAAACGTCAGAAGTGAGTTGGTTAATTCTCAATCCATTCTCAATACCCATCTTATAATAAGAATAATTATAAATCAAGGAATGAAACATATCTGTAATTTTTAAATCATTATATTTAGAAAGTCGGATTTTGGCGACTGTCAATCGCCTTATCCACTTGCTACTCGAACATCTTTCCCCAAGAAACAGTTGGTATACCCATCTATCAACAAGAAGACCCCTGTGAGAGCCCACATCCTATTTTCGTCAGTTCCACATGCTTGCACAAGAAGAAAATGAGAAGATAGATGGAAATGGGATCAATTGGCACTCTTCCATCTACAAAAAAAGGGGCTCACTCACGGATGAACCGCTTCATGAGACACCCTCCATACGAAATGAAAGCTTATCTTCTATCTCCTATCTCCGATTCCTTATTACGCCCCGCTCTTCCTCTGCTTTTCTTCCGCCATTTCCGGATTCCTGTATTCCTTCTCCCAGAAATCCGCATACTTCACGCCTGCCGATGCCGGATCAAAAACAGGATCTTTTCCTTCTCGCTTTTGCCGTTCGTAATCCTTGAGGACGCGCAAGGCAGGCTTGGTCAACAGCAAGATCGCAATCACATTCAGCCAAGCCATACTTCCGACGCCGATGTCCCCTAGCGTCCATGCCAATCCGGCAGATTTTACACTTCCATACACGACCATGACCATCATGAGCAGCTTCAAGGCGTATTCGGTCCATACTCTTCGCACTTTGCCATTCAAATACGTGAGATTCGTCTCCGCCATGTAGTAATAAGCCATGATGGTCGTAAAGGCAAAGAACAACAGGGCAATGGCGATAAACGGCGAACCAAATCCCGGCAGGACAGATTCAACCGCAAGCTGGGTGTAGATGGGTCCTGGCTCTACATTCCCTAAACTGTTGACGATCGGTTCTGTTCCCTCAGGTGTTACGTTGTACATGCCGGTAATCAAAATCATGAAAGCCGTAGCAGAACAAACAAACAGTGTATCAATGTACACAGAGAATGCCTGCACGATCCCTTGCTTGGCGGGATGGGATACTTCCGCCGCAGCCGCAGCGTGCGGAGCTGTGCCTTGGCCTGCTTCGTTTGAGTAGATCCCCCGCTTTACTCCCCACATGATCGCCGAACCGAGAATTCCCCCAAATGCTGCCTCTGCACCAAACGCACTTTTAAAAATGAGAGCAATCATAGCTGGTACTTCAGAGATGTTGAGAAAAACAATCAGCAGCGCGACCAGGATATATCCCAATGCCATAAACGGAACGACGATCTGTGCCACATTGGCAATGCGCTTTACACCACCAAAGATAATCGCTCCCAGAATCAGTGCCAAAATAATTCCCGTGACCAATGGACTGACGCCAAAAGCGTTCTTCATACCGGAGGCAATGCTGTTAGCCTGAACACCTGGCAACAAAAATCCGGTGGCAATCACTGTCACGATGGCGAACAATACCGCATACCATTTTGCCTTCAGCCCTTTTTCAATATAATAAGCCGGACCTCCGCGAAACTGACCATTCTGCTTCGTCTTGTAAACCTGCCCCAATGTAGCTTCGATAAATCCGGAAGCTGAACCAAGAAAAGCCATGACCCACATCCAAAAGATCGCTCCTGGTCCGCCATAAGCGATGGCAGTAGCCACCCCGGCGATATTTCCCGTCCCTACCCTGCCTGACAAGGCCATCGATAGTGCCTGAAAGGAGGATACACCCGCATCAGAGCTCTTCCCATCAAACATCAGAACGATCATGTCCTTCATCTGACGGACCTGGAGAAACCTCGTCGCAATGGTATAAAACAAGCCCGTGCCCAAGCACAAATAAATGAGCGCTTTGCTCCAAATCAGATCATTTAACCAAGTGACAACTTGCTCCAAAGATTTCCCCTCCTGAATCTTCATAATGTAATTGAATTATAAAACATTTTATTTTTGTTAACTAGTTTTTATTAATGCAAATTATAGGTCTCACGAAAATGTTTCCGCATTATATAACTCCAGTCATAAAAAAAGAATGGACATACGATCTGTCAGTTCTTTTTTACATACACGAATTCTAGTTTTTTCGTAAGCAACCTCAGGATACGTGCCTGTTCGGTTAAGGCGTCATTTTCCCGAAATATATAGCGACTTGCGACCATACATATAACAGGATAGATAAACAACAATGGGAAAGGAATGAGTAACCATGCCTCAAGGGATACACACCATCGAATTGAATCTCCCCATCCGATCGGTCTGGGAGTTCGTGAGTGTCATGGAGAACTGGATTCCTCTGGTACCCGGCTACATCAGCCATGAGATCATCAATGATCGTCAATCGACCTGGACTTTTACGAGCGACATCGGCATCTTGAAGAAAAAGATCAGTCTCCAGGTAGATATCACGGAATGGGTAGAGCCCACCTTGGTGAAGTTTAACCTGACTGGCATCAACGAGAATTTCACCGGGGAAGGGTACTTCAAAGCACAGGAATTAGGTGAAAAGCGCACGAAGATGACGGGCTTCCTCGACATTACAGCAAAGGGCGTCAAAGCCCCTGTGATCAACCCCGTCCTGAAAAACCATGTCCCAGAGATGACCACTGATTTGGTGGAAGCTATCGCCAACCGCATGAATGAACTCGCCTCTTCCACGCCAATACGCAAATGAAGCTCCCTCTGCAGCAGGATCCGATTGGGCCCTGACTGCAGAGGGATTTTCTATGATCAAACGAAAAAAACATTCTAGGTGTGTTAGGATTAGGGGAAACGGCATCTGCCAAACTGCTGCAAGGAGATCAGGCCGACAATGAAAATGGTATCGTGGAATGTAAACGGAATAAGAGCTTGCGTCAATAAGGGCTTTAACGAATACTTTGCCAAAACGGATGCTGATATTTTCTGCATCCAGGAGACCAAGCTGCAGGAGGGACAATTTACTGCTGAATGTGGCGCGGAGTATGAGCAGTATTGGAATTACGCGGTGAAGAAGGGCTATTCGGGTACCGCCGTATTTACGAAAATCAAGCCTTTGTCCGTCCGTTACGGTTTGGAAGAAAATCACGAGCCTGAGGGCAGGGTCATCACGCTGGAGTTTGATTCCTTCTACCTCGTCAATGTTTATACGCCAAATGCAAAGCGCGACCTTTCCCGACTGGACTATCGGCTGGAGTGGGAAGATCGGTTTCGCCATTACCTCTTACAGTTGGACGAGCTCAAGCCAGTGATCGTGTGTGGTGATCTCAATGTGGCTCATCAGGAAATTGACCTCAAAAACGCAAAATCCAACCGCAACAACTCCGGTTTCACCCCGGAAGAGCGGGGAAAAATGACGCAACTGCTCCAATCCGGATTTATTGACACCTTCCGACATTTCTACCCCGACCAAACCGACGCTTATACGTGGTGGTCTTATATGCCAAAAGTACGCGAGCGTAATATCGGATGGCGTATCGATTATTTCCTAGCCTCGAAGCGACTAGCACCTTCCTTGCTGGATGCTCAAATGGATGCAGACATAACCGGGAGCGATCACTGCCCAATCATCTTGAAGCTGGCTGATCTGCAGTAGAGCCAATGATTAATTGCACAAAAAAGAACGGGTAGACATCGTTGTCTATCCGTTCCTTTTCGTAAACAGCTGATTTGATTATGCTTTTGGGCCTGCTTTTGCGATATCTGTAGCATTCGGGAATTTCTTTTGGAAGTTTTCGATGAAACGGGAAGCCAAGTCAGCAGCCTGTTTATCGTAATCTTCTTGATTTGCCCATGTGCTGCGAGGTTGCAGAACTTCTGCTGGCACGTTCGGGCAAGTCGTTGGCACTTGGACACCAAAAGTTGCGTCTGCCACGTAGTCTACTTTCTCCAGTTCGCCGTTCAATGCTGCTGTAACCATAGCGCGAGTGTAGGACAGTTTCATACGGCTACCTACGCCCACAGGTCCACCAGTCCAGCCTGTATTTACGAGGTACACTTGAACGTGGCGCTCATCGATCTTCTTACCGAGCATTTCCGCATAAACAACTGGATGCAGCGGCAGGAATGGCGATCCAAAGCAAGTGGAGAATTCCGTTTGCGGAGCCGTTACGCCGCGCTCGGTACCTGCCATTTTGCTCGTGTAACCGGACAGGAAGTGGTACATCGCTTGTTCTTTTGTCAGCTTGGAGATTGGAGGCAGTACCCCAAAAGAGTCTGCTGTCAGGAATACGATCACATTTGGTTGTCCGCCCACGCCTGGGATGACTGCGCCTTTGATCGCTTCTACTGGGTATGCAGCACGGGTATTTTCCGTGTATTTATCACTATCGTAGTTAGCTTGGTGCGTTTCGCTGTCAACATCTACGTTTTCCAAAACCGTACCGAACTGAATGGCGTTCCAGATCTGCGGTTCGCCTTCTTCGGAGAGCTTGATGCATTTTGCGTAGCATCCGCCTTCGATGTTGAATACACCATTGTCAGACCAGCCGTGCTCGTCGTCACCGATCAGGAAACGGTCCGGGTCAGCAGACAGTGTCGTTTTGCCTGTTCCGGACAGACCGAAGAACAGAGCTACGTCGCCATCCTTACCTACGTTCGCAGAGCAGTGCATGGACAGAACATTACGCTCAGGGAGCATAAAGTTCATGACACTGAAGATCGATTTCTTCATTTCACCTGCGTATTCTGTACCACCAATCAAAACGGTTTTATGTTCAAAGCTCAACACAATGAACGTTTCGGAGTTGGTTCCATGAACAGCCGGATTTGCTTTGAAGTTTGGTGCATACACTACAGTAAATTCTGCTTCGTGATTCGCCAGTTCTTCTTCTGACGGACGGATGAACAGCTGACGAGCAAACAGATTGTGCCAAGCGTATTCGTTCACTACGCGGATCGGCAAGCGGTAAGTCGTATCCGCGCCGGCAAAACCATCAAACACAAACAGTTCTTTTCCTTGCAGGTATTCGAGAACATCTTGTTGCAGAAGCTGGAATTTTTCAGGGGTGATCGGTTGGTTAACGGGACCCCAGTTGATTTTATCGTGTACGGAAGCTTCGTCCACCACAAATTTGTCCTTTGGCGAACGGCCAGTAAACTTGCCTGTTAGCGCATTGAGCGCCCCCTTGTCGGTTAAAATCCCTTCGCCACGCTGTACCGCCATTTCTACGAGCTTCGCAACAGGCAAGTTGTTATAAACCTTTGCAGCTCCTAGAATGTCAGTAAGCTTATGAACTGTGTTGGTTTCCATGTGTGAACGATCTCCTTCCCAAATGTATATCCATTATTGTGACTTTGTAATTGTCGTTCAATTTGTAATTAGTATATCACATTTAATCAATTAAGCTACATAATTTTATAATCTCTTATGGAGAATGTGTGAATAACCATCCACGCTAGGTTTCCCCTGTCCCTCATTTTCTTTTCCATGGAACGACTGTGGCTTGGCAGTGAATTACTGGTTACACGAAAGAAACCCAGTACCATGTAGGCACCAGGCAACTGTGACCTGCTTGATTCCATTACTCCCCACACTCTCTTCCCCAGCGCTATTGAGGACATCGACTCCTGATTGAGGCTTCGTGCAATGCCGCCACCCCCTTTATGATCGATGCTTCATCGCAATACGTATAACACAATCGCGCATACCGCGTTCCATTAAAAATTATTCCTCGCCTGATCACAAAAGAAGCCCAGTACCATTTCGGATACAGGCTCCTTCTTCTTTTCACAATTAGGCCAGATCACTTCAGTTGTTCAAACGTCCTGACGACCACGTTTGCTAAAATTTCGACGCCTTTGACCAGCGCCTTCTGATCAAATTGCATATGCGGATGATGCAAACCCGGCGTTAGATCGCAACCGAGGGCGAGCATCGTGGCTTTGATTTGCGGGCGCTCTACCGTGTAGTAATGGAAATCTTCTGCACCTGGGCTCACCGGAGCTGCTCTCAGATTCTCTTCACCCAGTACATCGATGATCGCCTGCTCCATCAGAAGCTTGGCCTCATCACTCACCTCAGCCGCCACCATACGGGAGCCTGGCTGCACATCGATCGTTGCCTGATACGTGACGGCTACTCCATCAATAACCTGGCGTACTCGAGTGATCAGGTCATCCATCGCCTGATTCGTTTGTGCGCGCAAGTCGAGTGCGAAACGCGCTTTGTCCGGAATGATATTGTAGCTTTCCCCGCCAGCCTGGAGCATGGTCATTTTAACGGTTGCGGGAACAGTAGGGTCTGTATGTACTTGTCCGATTCCCGTGATGATGGCACTCGCTGCCTCGATCGCATTGATGCCCAGATGAGGTCTAGCACCATGCGCAGACACCCCTGTAATTTCGCCGTACAGAAACATCGCCGCTCCGTTATAAATCGCAGGGCCTGCCAAGCCGCCCTTCATTTCCTGAATGGGACGAAGATGCACGCCGTACAAATAATCGATGTCATCTACGACCCCTTTTTCCACGAGCTTCAGTGCGCCCGTCCCCTTTTCCTCTGCCGGCTGAAACAAGATTTTCACTGTACCCGGAGGCTGATAGCCCGAAGCGATCAAAGTCTCCACCGCTTCGACAATCAACGTCATATGGGCATCGTGCCCGCACGAATGGTTCGCTCGCCATTCGCCATCCACTTCCTGCCAGAGTGCGTCGATATCCGTACGCAGTCCCACCACGGGCTTTCCTTCTCCCCATTCCGCCACCAAGCCTGTACAATCATCAAAGGTCGTGACACGTAGACCGAGAGCACGCATCCGCTCCACCAAATAGCGGGTCGTCTGTACTTCCTTCCAGCTAATCTCCGGATTCGCATGCAAATGACCGAATGTTTCGGCAATAGACGATTCACGTGCGGTCACGGTTTGCTTCAAAGAAAGAGTCGTGGACATTGACCGTTCCTCCTCGAATGTTTCGTTTTTTTCTATTATATCATAATGTCTTCCTCTCACTTGCTTGTGAGTCGCAAGATAGCATCCAGCTTTAACTGATCACGCAGTGCTCCTGCTATCCGCACATGCTGCTTGGCACTCGTATACAAAAGCTCATCACCCTCCAGGAGCATGCGCAATTCCCGCTCATGCCCCTGCAAGACCACATCAGCTGACTGTTCGTCGGTCCACTCTCCGCAGAATGCGCGTCCCTGCGAGAAGGTCATTTGCCATCGCAGCTGGGAATCAACCTCCACGATCCCGATCCGTCGCTCCCATCCTGCCGTCAACAGCCGCACATGCGCTTTTCTTTGCAGTCGTTCTGCCACTTCCGCTAGCAATCCGCCGATCCCAACCATACTCGCCACCCCTCTCCCTTGTTGGGTTCGCGGATTGTTTGGTCGAATCCTTTGACGAGGAATGGGAAGCACTGTCGTGTCCTGTCAGGAAGGACTTCTTTTTCTCGACATGTCGATGTTTGGCCCGAGAAAAGCAAAAAACTCCCGCTCAAGAGAGTGGAAGTCTTTTACATGCCATGTATGTTCTATTCGTCATATTCGTCCTTATCCAAACGCACTTCCAAATGATGCCCATCCGGTGTCTCAAAATAGAGATTAAAGCTAGTTGGTCGAGCAATCGGGCCTCTGTAACAAATATTTTCTGCTTCAAGCTTATCCACCAGATAGTCCAATTCAGCGCGGCTTGTTACGGAAAATGCAATGTGGTCGACTTGACCCACTCCACCCTTGCCATTGTCCCCACTAAATGGATGGAGTCCGATCCGTGTGTATGTGCCGATTTGAAAGTAGACAGGGGCTCCTTCCACTATATTCTCTTCTGGGATGGGAACTTCCAATATCTCTTTAAAAAATTGAGCTACCTTCACAACATCGCTGCAGTTCAATGCGATGTGATGAATGCCTTTCAAATGAAACATTCACACTGCCTCCCACGTCAACTCTGGTCAAGCGCTTTTCTGCGACATTTGCTTCCTCTTGTTGTACTGTTTCAGCCGCTCGCTTAACCGTTTTAAACGAATCATCAAGGCATCACGCCATTCGTCGTCCTTTAATTCCTTGGCGACGCCGAGAAGATCAAGCGAAACATCAATCTGCTGCTTTAGCACATCGGCGAAGCTGGCTGCTTCATCCGTCATGGTACAATTCTCGAACAACTCGGATGTATTGTCAACACTCACAAAGTCGGCAAAATCCACTTCAGGTGCCTGATCTCCTTGAGCATATTCTACTAAAATTTCATACTCGCCCTCAATAGCGGGATGGACTTCAATTCTGTCACATACAGGACAAAACATGATGGGGACGTTATGCACCAGCGTTTTATAATGACGGACTGACCCTACTGATCCTACCATTCCGGCACCGCAACAATAACTCATATAGTCTCCCTCCTTCTTCGCCAAACGATACACCATTTGGCCGACACTCTGTCTGTATCAGCAATTGTAGCGTACTCTACACGGAACTCTCTACCCGCAAATCATACCAATAGGTTGATGGCAAAAGGAATGGTCCCCTTATTGTACCTGATTCCCCATACGTTGACCAATGTTTTCTGATTAGTTTGAAATTTTTCCCTCATTTGCCTAAACCTTATATTCATGTTTGAGTGAATCTGGACGGGGGAAATATACTGGCATCCAAATCAGGAAAGGAGCCACCTCTCATGTTCCGGTTTACCAGCATCCGCTCGCGAACACTCAGCATCATGCTCCCCGTCATCTTAGTCACTCTGTTGGTCGTCATGGCACTGTCCTACTGGTTTTCCGTAACCCTGCTAAACAATGAAATCACCAGTAAAATGAACTACCAGTTGGACATGATAAGCGGCACCGTAGAAAAACGTCTGGAAGCACATAGTAAAGTGGCTGAAAGCGCAGCACGCGTTTTAGAAAGCTTACCACCCGCTTCGAACACGGAGCAACTGAAATCTTTGCTCAAAAAAATCGTCCCGGTTAATGAATCTTCCCTGGGAATGGGTATTTTCATTGAGCCGTACCAATTTGATCCAAACATACAGTACGTCTCGTCCTACGGTACGCTACAGGATGACGGAACGGTCACACTGACAGAAGTGTACAGTGAACCATCTTACAACTACCCGAATCAGCCTTGGTACCTCCTGGGAGCAAGCACCAAGCAGGTCACCGACTTCTCCCTGCCGTACTACGATGATCTATCAAAAACGTCCATGGTGACAGTTGTAGCCCCCTTCTTTACTCCCAACAAAAAACGGTTAGGGATGATTACGGATGATATCGAATTAAGCGACATTCAAAAATTCGTTTCAGCAACCAAAGTGGGTGAAACGGGATGGTCTTTTTTACTCGATCAAACCGGCCAATACCTCGCTCATCCCAATGCGGAAAAGATAATGAAGCAAAAAATCACATCCGATGACAACCTTTCCCTTGTTGGAATAAGCTCGTCCGTGATGGCAGAAGCAGAAGGCACCTCCACCTTTACCGATCTAAATGGAGTCAATCGCATTTTTTATCAAAAGATTCCCCAAACGAATTGGACAATCGCTCTCGTCATGCCGGAAAATGAGTTAAACACGCCTTTGCGCTTACTCTTTTTCAAGCTGTTGTCCGTCAGTATCGTAGGTCTAGCTGTTCTGATTTTTGTCATTCATTTATTCAGTAAAAGCCTCGCCAAGCAGATCGATAAAGCCAATCAACTATCCCTTTCGCTGTCCCAGGGTGACTTTACGGCTTCCATGGAAATTCAGACTGCCGATGAGGTCGGACGAATGGGCGAGCGTTTCAATACGATGACTGCCACGTTGCGCGAGACGCTGGAGCGCGTCAGCTACAGCTCTCAACAAGTAGCTGCCACCTCCGAGCAGCTGATGGCCAGCGCCGAACAAACGAGCCATGCCACGGAGCAGATCGCTCAGAGCGTCCAAGAAATCGCCCATGGTACGGAACAACAGGTAGATGCGACGAACAAGGGCGGAGACGTCGTGACAGAGATCGCCAAGCTGATCACGCAAATGGAAAAAGGGATCGAAGTCGTTGCCTCTTCCACCTCTGAAGCCAATCAAAAAGCAGCATCAGGCAACCAAATGGCGATCCAGGCAGTCGAGCAAATGAGTGCCATTCACTCGCAATTGGGACAAACTTCTGCAATGGTAAACACGCTGGGGCAGCGATCCCAGGAGATTGGTGAAATGATTTCCTTGATCACCACCATTGCGGCCCAAACGAACCTGCTGGCTCTAAATGCCGCGATCGAAGCCGCTCGTGCCGGAGAGCAAGGAAGAGGCTTTGCCGTTGTAGCAGATGAAGTGCGGAAGCTGGCCGAGCAATCCAGTTCTGCTGCAGAGCAAGTGAGTCGAATCGTCGCCGACATCCAGCGAGATACCGAAGCAGCGATTGCCGGGATGAATCACAGCGAATCCATCTTGGACGAGGGCATGAGCCTCGTACAATCGACCGGAACAGCTTTTGACCAAATTACCGGGTCCACCAGACAATTGTTTTCCCGCACCGAAGTACTGAGCACAGAAATGAAGCAAATCAGTGAGCAGATGGAAAGTATCATCACTGCCATTGATCACATTTCTGTCATTTCCGAACGTTCAGCCTCCAACTCCCAGAACGTTGCGGCAGCAGCCGAAGAACAAAACGCTTCTATGCAGGAAATCTCTGCAGCCGCGACCATGCTCGCCAAAATGGCGGAGGAAATGAACGACGCGATCCGTGTCTTCAAGCTGTCGTAGGCATATTAGAAAACTTGGCTACGCACGTTTCTGGCGGAGCCTTAGTTGCACTTATACTGGATAGGAATCTTATAAATTCCTATCTGTGCAAAAAAGCCGAGCGGTGGCTATCCATCGCTCGGCTTTGTGATGCTTGCTTATTCTTTTACCATTGCTTCGTATTTGTCGGCGTCCATCAGCTTTTCCAGTTCAGCCGCATCGGACAGCTCCACAGCGATCATCCATGCTTTTTCATAAGGCGAGGAGTTGACCAATTCTGGAGCATCCTCCAGTTCACCGTTCACTTCAACTACTTTTCCGGTTACAGGAGCGTACAGCTCGGAAACCGTTTTTACGGATTCCACACTGCCGAATGGCTCATCTTGTTGGATCGTCGAGCCTACTTCTGGCAGTTCGACGAACACGATGTCACCCAGCTCGGACTGAGCAAAAGCAGAAATTCCGATATAAGCCTTGTTTCCTTCTACACGTACCCACTCATGCTCTTCGCTGTAACGTAGATCTTTCGGGAATTCCATCGTTTACGTATCCTCCTATCAGGTACTGTCCATACCACATACATATTTGACGAACATTCTAGGATTCCTCTTCGATCCCCAAAATTCTAAACAGACGTTTTTTCACCAGGTTCAAACCTTTCTCTCCCGCCTGGAAATGACGCAGTTGCAGATTCTCGTCAAATAAGTAAAAGGCTGGTACATACTCGTTCTGGAATGCATCGACGGTTTTCATCTCGTTGTCGATGGCGATAGGATGGGTCAGGTTGTGTTCGACAATGGTTTGCTTGATCGTTTCCATGTCCAAATCCTTTTCAGAACGAGGCATGTGGATTCCAATCACTTTTAATCCGTTCGCTGCATATTTGTCCCGCCATTCATTCACACTCGGCATGGACTCCTTACACATGTAACAGCTGACGGACCAAAAATGGACCAATACCGGGCTACCAGCCAGATCCGCTTTTGTCACCTGACCATTTACCCATTCAGTAATCCCTGGAAAATCAGGCAATTCTTCGCGCAAGCGCATACTCGAACACCCCTTTTCTTTATTAAGAAAAACGCGGGAAATACACCCGCTTCCTTTTTTTACACTCGATCAGACTGTAGTGGAGGGGAGGAAAAAGGGGAAAACGCTCCAGCTTCGTAGGAACACCTGCTGGGGGTCATCCC
>JARDZO010000399.1 GCA_029240815.1 Brevibacillus sp. | reverse complement strand
GCGTTGTCGACAATCTCCCATACCAGGTGATGCAAACCGCGGCTACTGGTCGACCCGATATACATCCCGGGACGTTTACGAACAGCCTCCAGCCCTTCCAGTACTTGAATCTGACTGGCGTCGTAGTTTGTATCTTTTGTCGCTTGATCCACTAGTTAAGTCAACTCCTCCACTTCAGCTTGTGCAAAGGGAACCTGATCCAAGCTGTCCACGAACTGAGCGCGTCGCTTCAGCGTCAGAGAAGAAATAGGTGAACAGTATATGGCGTCCTGGGTGATCACGTAGGACTTCGTTTCTTCCTCGCTATGATCCACAATCGTTTTCCGTTTCTCATGCAAGAAAGCTTTATTGATTTTTGAGGATTTCATCGTCTGATGATCAAGAATGGAAATAACTTCCTTTGTGCTCACCACAGTATCCCCACCTTTCCCTACCTTTCCCCCGATATGCTCCCTTCCTTCACGTAGAAACGCGAGGCTTGCTGGAGAACCTGATGCTTTAAGCCTTCCACACCCGTGGTGCTTACAAACGTCTGTACACGATCCTGAATCGTCTCGAGCAATAAGGTTTGCCGATGTTCATCCAGCTCTGACAAGACATCATCCAACAAAAGAACGGGGTACTCGCCCACTTCTTCTTTAATCAGCTCGATTTCAGCTAATTTGATGGACAGCGCGCTGGTGCGTTGCTGCCCCTGCGAACCATACGTTTGCACATCCATGCCGTTCACTTTGAGTGAAAAGTCATCACGATGTGGCCCGATCAGTGTGCTCCCGCGCATGATTTCTCGGTCGCGCACTTCTTCATAGGCAGCCAGGAGTACATCCACTGCCTGCTCTGCCGCCAGTTCTTCTGTAACTGGTGAAGAATTTTCATAATGCAAAGAGAGCGTTTCCCTGCCGTCGGTAATGCCGGTGTGGATTTCCCTCGCCCACATCTCCAGCTTCCGAATGAACTCAAAACGCTTCCGTAACAATTTTACCGCTAAATCTGCTAATTGGGTATTCCAAATTGCCAGCATTTCCAGAGAGTGGCTTTTTTTCATGGCCAAATCTTTTAAAAGCTGGTTCCTCTGCTGCAATACCTTGTTGTAATTGCTCAAATAATACAGATACGTCGGGGATACCTGGCCAATCTCCATGTCGATAAAACGCCTGCGCTGGGCAGGGGCTCCCTTCACGATGGACAGGTCTTCCGGAGCAAACATAACCACATTCAGAGCCCCTACATAAGCGCTGAGTTTCTGTTGCTCCATTCCGTTGATTTTGGCCCGCTTTCCCTTGGCTGTCAACTGCAGCTCCAAACGAACAGATCCGTAGCGACGAAGAACATCACTACGGATGGCTGCAAAGTCGGCCTCCCATGCAATCAACTCCTTGTCCCGGGGCGTGCGATGAGATTTTGCCAGGGCAAGTACGTATATGGACTCCAACACGTTGGTTTTCCCTTGCGCATTGTTGCCAATAAACAATTGGATCGGACCGTCAAACGATAAGGAAAGCGACTCGTAATTGCGATAGTTGGTTAGCGAAAGGTTCTTGAGAAACAAGAATCGCGCTCTCCTCTCAGCGGCTGACCACCTGATAGCGGCCAAAGCCTTCAATCGCCACTTCATCGCCTGGATACAGCTTGCGGCCGCGTCGATTATCTACTTCACCATTGATGTGAATAGGTACTTCGGCGAGAAATGCTTTGGCCATGCCTCCTGTATCGATGACTTCAGCCAGCTTTAAAAATTGCCCAAGGGCGATATATTCGGTCTTGATGGAAACCTCACGCATGGTAGGGCCCCTTTCTTTTACGTAAAAATCATCTTTTACGAAAAAACACCTAGTAAGTACGGACTGGCAGAATCAAATGCAGCATCCAGTCGTGGTCGGTCGGTCGAATTACAAACGGACTCATTGGGCCGGTAAAGCTTGCTTTGATTTCACTGCTATCAATGGCACGCAGCGCATCAATCATGTATTTAGCGTTGAAGGAGATCTTGAGCTCTTCTCCATTCATCACCTTTGGCATCAAAATGTCCGTTACTTTCCCAATTTCAGGAGCATTCGACGTAATTTCTACACTTCCATCAGGGAGCGTTACCAGCTTTACCACGTTGGATTTTCCTTCGCGGGAGAGCAAGGAAGCGCGCTCGATCGACTGCAGAAACTCTTTGGTGCTAACAGTAATCTCCGTTTTGCTGCCTTGAGGAATGATCCGGGTCGTGTCCGGGTACGTACCTTCCAGCAAGCGGGAGTAAAACAGAATATGCCTGGACTTTACCAGGATTTGGTTGTCCGCTACGACGATATCGGCTGGATTTTGCTCATCATCCAATATTTTTACCAATTCGTTACAGCTTTTACCTGGTACAACTACATTGTGGAAAGAAAGATCTTCCCGGCATTCGACCATAGCAGTACGGCTTGCCAGGCGATGGCTGTCTGTCGCGACAAAACGCAATTGACCTTTCTCCAAAGACCACATCAATCCAGTCAAAATCGGACGCATTTCCGAAGTCGATACGCCGAAAACGGTTTGGCGAATCATCGATTTCAGCAAATCACAAGGAACACTGAAGACTTTATCCTCTTCCAAATGCGGCAATTGCGGATATTCGCTGGCATCCATCCCGTTGATCGTGAATTCAGCTTGGCCCGAACGAATCTGGGTCACCAGACGCTCATCCACTTTGATATCGATTTCATTGCTAGGTAGTTTGCGTACGATTTCACTGAAAATACGAGCCGTCAAAACGATGCTGCCTGGCTTATGGATCGTTACTCCCCATTCGCCTGCTTCTTCCAAAGGAATCTGAACCTCAATCGAAATATCGGAATCACTAGCAGTTAAGGTCAGACCTTCGTCATCTGTTTTTATCTTAATCCCGGTCAAAATTGGGATAGTTGTTCGGCTGGAAACTGCTTTACTGACATGTGAAACAGCGTTAGATAGCTTGTCTCGTTGAACGGTGATATGCATCAACGTAGCCTCCCTCTCTCTAGCCATTATTTTTTAGAGCCATGCATAATGGCTTCGCTTTTATCATATCTTATTAGGATATATCTTTTTAACAGAAGTAGTAATAGGGCCTGTGGATTTGTGGATATGTGGACTGAATACGTAAAAGAGAGCCTATACACATGTGGGTAAGTTGTGTATAGGCTTTTTGCGTTATGCACAGGTTTAATGATTTGCTTTGAGCTTTTCAATGAGCGATTGAATCGTCGTCTGCATTTGCGGATCACTTGCCAAAGCACGGGAGATTTTCTCATGCGCATGGATGACTGTTGTATGGTCACGTCCACCGAATTCATCACCAATTTTGGGCAAAGAGGCGTCGGTTAGCTCACGGGAGAGATACATGGCGATCTGGCGTGGAAAAGCTACTGTTTTCGTCCGCTTTTTTGCCTTGAAATCTTCCAGTTTGAGACTGTATGCTTCTCCGACTGCTCGCTGAATATCAATGATGGTAATAACGCGAGGGCGAGATGACGGAATGATATCCTTGAGTGCTTCCGCAGCCAGTTGCGTATCGATATCGCGATTAATGAGGGACGAATAAGCTACGACACGGATCAGAGCGCCTTCCAGCTCGCGAATATTGCTGTCGATCTGATTGGCGATATACGCCATGACTTCATTAGGAATATCCAGGTTCTCCGCTTTCGCCTTTTTTCGCAGAATCGCAATCCGCGTCTCGAGATCCGGCGGCTGGATATCCGTAATCAGGCCCCATTCAAAGCGAGAGCGAAGCCGATCCTCCAATGTCGGGATCTCCTTGGGAGGCCGGTCAGAGGAAATAATGATCTGCTTGCTTTCTTCATGCAGGGCATTAAATGTATGGAAAAATTCTTCCTGCGTCGATTCTTTGCCAGCCAGAAACTGAATGTCGTCAATTAAAAGAACATCTACACTCCGGTATTTGTTGCGGAATTCAACCGCCTTGTTGTCCCGGATCGAGTTGATGAACTCATTTGTAAATTTTTCAGACGACAAATAGACCACTTTTGCCGATGGATTGTGCTGGATGACATAATGGCCAATGGCGTGCATCAAGTGAGTCTTTCCAAGTCCAACGCCCCCATAGATAAAGAGGGGATTGTACGCTTTGGCGGGAGCTTCTGCAACTGCAAGTGATGCAGCATGAGCAAAGCGGTTTCCCGAGCCAATGACGAACGTGTCGAACGTGTACTTGGGATTCAAAATACTGGGTGGTTGATCATCCGCAGCCGTGGGCGGAGCTGGAGCTTTCGCACGTGGAACAGGCTGTTCATCGGCAAATGCGGCATCCGGATTTTGCAGGACGACGAATTTTACCTTCATATTGATTCCAGTCACTTCATATAGTGTATCGGTAATCAATTGAGAGTACCTGGTTTCGAGCCAATCCCTGGCAAAGTCGTTTGGCGCCACGACAATCAGCGCATCTTCTTCCAAAGTGGTTGCCTTGGTCGCCTTTAGCCAGGTATCAAAACTGGGTTTGCTTAGCGATTTTTCTATCTTGGCTAGGACCTTG
>JARDZO010000398.1 GCA_029240815.1 Brevibacillus sp. | reverse complement strand
TGCTCCTGGCCGTACAAATGAGTTTTTCGGTGCAGGGCAACCACTTCTCCCAAATCGTTGATAAACACAGTGGCGACGTAATAGTTTCCATCCTCAGCTCGTTCCGGAAACGAAAAAATCGTATGGATGCAAAGCTCTTTGCAGAGGCTTTGGACATAGCGGACGCTTTCTCCGTCAGGCGTTTCGGCCGCCTCATCCAGCCATGGCCCGATCGAATATCCTGTTAACGCCAACTCGGGAAACAGCACAAGTTCAGACTTCTGATCCTTTGCCTCATGTAGGTATCGTTTGATTTTCTCAAGGTTATACTGCTTGTCATTCAGCTTTGTTTCGATTTGAGCAATGGATAGACGCAAATCCTTCTCCTCCTTCCCTTCCTTGTACTTAAGGAAGTATCGCAATATTTATGCCAGTACAAAAACAGGCGTAAAACAAGTATAATGAACCTACATTCTTTTAAAGTGATGATTTTTTTCATCACTCGTTTTTCTTATTGCGAACAAATAAACCAACAAAAACAAAGCGATTTCGCACTAGGATTTTTTTCATCATGATGATTTTTTTCATTGCTTTTTGCATCTCTTAGCAAAAGCACCTCGGAAGGAATTGAATAACGATGACCATTAGCAATCCGCTCTGCAATGAAGTGTGTCTCATTCTGTTCATTTCGTCCACTTACAAAATCGAAATGGTTGGGGGCACGATAAGCGAAGTCTTCCATCCCCAGTTTGACGATATTTTCGGGCTGAACCAGGACATCACTACCTTGAACTGGTCCGAATTGTTTATTCAAGAACCCGATTTGAATCTGAATGAACAAATCTTGTTCACCAAAGATCAGCAAAAAGTGCTGTTTACCATTACGAAGGTAAACACTAACGAGTTTGAGTTCATCATCACGCTGATCAATGTCACAAAGGGCTTACACCTTAAAGCACAGCTAGATGCCCAATGCCACGGAACCGAACTAAGCCGGATGGCTGGCGCTTCCAAGGGGATGAGCAAGATCATGGATGTTGTTCACAAGATTTCCCGTGTCAATTCAACCGTATTACTGCTGGGTGAGTCCGGTGTGGGCAAGAGCTTTCTAGCACGGGAAATCCATGCGCTGAGCGAGCGGGCCACTCACCCCTTTGTCTCGTTGAACTGTGGCTCCCTCCCCAAAGATTTGATCGAGTCCGAGCTGTTCGGATATGAGCCGGGCACCTTTACCGGCGGCAAAAAAGGCGGAAAAATCGGGCTATTTGAAGCCGCTGATCAGGGAACGATATTTCTGGATGAAATTGCTGAGCTTCCTTATGACATCCAATCGAAGCTATTGGAGGTCCTGCAGGAAGGCACGATTCGCAAGATTGGTGGTGTTCAGACCAAACAAATTGATGTCAGAATCATCGCGGCCACCAATCAGGATTTAGCCGCCATGGTCGCCCGGCAGACATTTCGAAAAGACCTCTTTTATCGGCTTAACGTTGTTCCCCTGCGGATTCCGCCTTTAAAGGAACGGAAGGAAGAGATTCCGTTGTTGATCAATCATTTCCTGACCACGTTTAACAAGAAGTACAATCAAACCAAAAATATCAGCATGCAGTTCAAAAAGAAGTTGATGGAGTATGAATGGCCGGGGAATATTCGGGAATTGGAAAATATTATAGAGCGGATTGTCGTGACCAACTCGGAGGACGTATTCGAGTTTCTTCTGAAAGAGGGGGGGATCCCGCTGTACGAGGAGAATACCATTTCGATTGATGGATTGATTCCGTTGAAGGAAGCAAAAAAAATCGTCGAAAAGGAACTGATTCTGCGAGCTCATCACATGTACGGAAGCACCTACAAAGCGGCAAAAGCCTTACAGGTTGACCAATCGACGATTGTTAAAAAGCTGAAGCAATACAAAGAGACTGGCATATTCGAGGAGTATTGAGAAATGAACATTATTAACATCGCTCTGGCACAATTGGGCGCAAGCTCTATGCAGACAGAAGATAACCTAAAACAAATTACGGACACAATCGAGCTTGTCAGTCAAAAAAAGGCCGACTACCTGTTATTTCCCGAGCTTTATCTGGCGGAGCAGCCTGATGAAGCAATGCTGAACCACCTGTGTACCTCGGCTAAAAAACATCGGGTCGGGGTAATTTTGGGTTATTCCGAAACGGACCAAACCAAAAGATACAACACAGCATTATTTATTGATAAAAAGGGGGAGATATTGGGCAAGTATCGAAAAATCCACCTCCTTGAATTTGAGCGAAACATTTTCGAACCAGGGGATCAATGCCCCGTTTTCGACCTTCCCGAAGGAAAGTTCGGGCTCATGATTTCCTACGATCTGCTGTTTCCCGAGGTATATCGGATTCTGGCAATCAAAGGAGCTCATTTACTGCTCGTTCTATCAGCAAATTCGTTCCCTTCTCATCCGTATCACAATGTCTACATGAACTCTCGCGCCTTGGAGAATCACGTTTTCCTCGCCATGACCAACAAGGTGGGACTGGCAGACAATACCCTCTATTTGGGCGAAAGCACTGTGATTCATCCAAACGGCAGCACGATATATAAATGCAGCAATAATGTCGAGCTTCCCGTAATTTCGATTAATCTAGATGAGATCAAGGAAGCCAGAGGGACGTTGGATTACTTAAAAAACCGCCGTCCTTCCGTCTATGCCAAGGAATGCTTCGGGGATCTCTCTCAATAAGCTTCACTTAAGCCCCGGAAAGATGACATGTAGATAAAAGGAAATCCCTTGCAGACTAATTTCGATGCAAGGGTATATTTTTCAACTGATCGTGCATTGAACACATGGTCCATTCATGAGGGTATGTACCATCACTGACACAGCTACATTTGTAAACCTTGGAAGCACCGCTATTTTTTCGATAGGTACAGTTACCAGATTACACATTGTGATAAGATGAATAGAAACTAACTATAGGTGATCAAATGGGCCTTACACATGAGTTTTTCTTGGTACGCAGTGAAAGTGATAATGAACCAGTTGAGCAGGTAGTTTTAAGTGATAACCTTGTCCTTTATATATGGGACTCTCTTCGTTGGATCCCTGCCTTTAATCCCTCAACCCAAGAAAACCACGTCGGCTTAAATTACCACGGTATCACGTTGATTCGTCATGAAGGTGCAAACCTTCTCAAAGACATTTGCTTGAGCTGGTCACACTTGTTTTCTTTGGCTCCTTCAACCCTCCAACTCACTGGCGACTATGTTATGGACGAGAATGGTAATGGCCACTACGAGAAATTGAAATTCACCAGAGATGATATGACTAAAACCCTAACAACTTTGGCAGCTATTGCGGATCGGGCTTTTCATGAAAACTACATCATTGTTCACCACGGCATTTAACATCTTGAGCAAAAAGTAAAATCAGGTGCACAATGTGCTGTAATTTTCCAAAGGTTGTTAATCTGGAGTGAGCATATTGAGGAAAATATTTGAGTCTTGGCTTAAAATTATCATTCTCGAACTAATCATTTTGGCAGTGGTCACTGAACTAGCAGCGAAGTATATATTTTTAATGCTCGCTGTCATCATGGCTAGTTTGATAGTCGGCGCAACTTATTTGCTTTTAAAAAAAGGCTCTGTAAATTCGAACGACATTTAACATAATTGAGCTTGAGTTAAATAGGAATTTCTCAACTATCCTGCAAAAGAGTTAACGAGGCTGCTGGATCTTATCCAGCAGCCTCGGATGCATTGTTAAGCTATCGACCCCGTTAGCGCAATCACTCTGATAGTATATTTGCTTTTTAAAAGACGGCTCAAATCGACTCGCCGCGCAGAGCGCGCCGGCGGTCATGTAGCACTAGCAGGATGATCATCCCCATCATTACGCCCAAGACAATGCCGGCCTCTGTGGTCAAGACCCGTGCCAACGGGTACTCTGGGGAGTACTGCGCATCGGGGCGAATGGCGGAAAAGAGGTTATAAGAGAAGAGCATTCCCGACGAGATCCAGACCGCCGCCAGGGGGGGCAGGAACCTCCGCGACCCGCGGCGGAAGGTCAGCACCAGCAGGCCCCACGCCCCTACGAAGGCCCACACGCCGGTACTCAACGTCAGCAGGTGCCA
>JARDZO010000126.1 GCA_029240815.1 Brevibacillus sp. | reverse complement strand
GCTGTTATTTCCGGCACGAGACCGGTTTGCATAGCTGGACACGCATATTGTCGAGGAATTGTGCATATTGTATTCAGGCAGCAATCGCGTTGCCTGATTTTTTTTGCACTTTTCATAGCGCTCGTACGGGCTCATGCCGCCAGTGGTGCGTTTATACTTTTTCGTATGGCAGGATACATGTTTATCCGACAGCAGAATATGATGTAATATGCACGTTTGGGAGAACACCTTAAGGAGGTGCGGTATGAATGGGATTGCGCTCCTATCGCCTGCGACAGGGGGGCGCCTTGCGACGTGTTCTCGGGGTTGCGTTGGCTGTCGGAGGTATCACCATTTTCCTGTACATGGCACCTCCGTGGGTTTGGTATAGCCTGTTATCGTTGGCACTCATGGGGGCTGGCTGGCTTTTGTATCATGTGAAGTAATTTCGGTGAGGAGGGGTAGCATGCGGTTTTACACCATCAAGTTGCCGAAGTTCCTAGGTGGCATGGTTCGCGGCATCATAGAGGCATTCAACAAGAAAAAATGACGGCGTCGCCTCGGCCTCCTGAGGGAAAGAGTGGAACGTCGGAAATGCAAAAAAGCACCTCGAGGGTGCTTTTTTTCGCGTTGTAGAAAAGACTACACGCGAGTTACGAGTCCGGATTTCAGTGCTCGGGTACTTACATAAACGCGCTTTGGTTTACCATTTACAAGAATGCGCACTTTTTGTACGTTAACACCCCAAGTGCGGCGAGTTGCGCGCATGGAGTGGGAGCGAGCGTTTCCTGCTTTAGCAGATTTACCAGTTACAAAGCAACGACGTGCCATTACGATCCACCTCCTTGTTGCATCTAACGGAATTCCCTATAAAGGGAACACAAATACTCAACCATAGTAGCACAGGAATGCTGTCAATTGCAATACTTGACATGTGGAAAAGCCCTGTCTTCCTTCTTTCCTTTCATATCCGACAAAACGCTTCATTTCTTCAATATGTTAGTGTAAAATTATATGAAGCATGTTTACGCTTACCAAAGCGATCAAGCTGTTGAAATGAGGAGGAGTCCTTGCATGACAGTTGAAATGAACACATCTCTGGGGAAAATAGATGTTACAGAAGAAGTGATCGCTCGGATTGCGGGAGGCGCCGCTATGGAAGTCTTCGGCCTTGTGGGAATGTCTCCAAGAAAAGCGCTGAAGGATGGAATTGCCGAGCTGCTGGGACGAGATAACCTGAGTAAAGGGGTTGTCGTTCACAATCAGAACGGCGAAGTGACATTGGACATGCATATCGTCGTCAGCTATGGCGTTAAAATTTCCGAGGTTGCGGGTAATGTGCAGCGTCGCGTTCGTTATACCTTGGAGCAAACCGTTGGAATCGATGTCACTGCCGTGAATATTTTCGTGCAGGGAGTACGTACAGACAGGGATACATAATAAGGAGGAACATCAGTTGGTACATACGCGTCTTGATGGCGTGCTTTTTAGCCGGATGGTTTACCTGGGGGCAAACCTTTTGTCTGAAAACGTCAAAGTGGTGGATGGGTTGAACGTCTTTCCCGTACCCGATGGAGATACTGGGACAAACATGAATTTGACGCTTACATCAGGTGTGGAGGAATTGAAACGCAAGGAATCTCCCCGCATCACAGAAGCGGCTTCCGCATTGGCCAAGGGCTTATTGATGGGAGCGCGCGGCAACTCTGGAGTCATTTTATCCCAATTGTTCCGTGGCTTTAGCAAAGCTGTAAACGGGAAAGAGCTCATAAACTCTCGCCAGTTTGCCGAGGCATTAAAATCCGGGGTGGATTCAGCCTATCAAGCTGTCATGAAACCGGTCGAGGGGACGATTCTCACAGTCGCCCGAGAGGCAGCCGATCTGGCTGTCCGTGCAGCCCGTACGACGGACGATATTGTAGTCGTCATGGAAAAAACGTATGAACAGGCGCAGGAGACACTGCTGCGCACCCCTGAGATGCTACCTGTGCTAAAAGAGGTAGGCGTCGTCGATTCAGGTGGACAAGGACTGTTGTTTATTTACGAAGGATTTTTGAGAGCCCTGCGTGGCGAAGCACTGGAGGACATCCAGCATAAGCCGAAGGTAGAGTTGAAAGAGGCGGACCTGGACAAGCTGGTTCACGAGCAGCATGCGCAAATCCATATGAGAACGGAAGACATCACCTTTGGCTACTGCACGGAGTTCATGGTTCAGATCGCGCAAAGCACCGAACCAAACAAAAAGCCGTTCTCAGAAGGACTTTTCCGCAGCCAATTAGATCAAATGGGTGATTCCCTGCTGGTTGTGTCCGATGATGAAGTGGTAAAGGTACACATTCACGCGGAGCATCCTGGCAACGTGCTTCAATATGCACAGCAATTCGGAAGCCTTCATCGCCTAAAAATTGAAAACATGCGCGAACAGCATGCCAATATTCTCAAAGCAGAAGAGAGTAAGGTGAAAAATGCTGTCGCTGTTTCGCCACAGGCTGAAGCGCTTTCTTACGGTTTGATTGCAGTTGCCGCTGGCGAGGGGATAGCCAAGATTTTGCGCAGTATGGGTGTGCATGTAGTCGTCGAAGGCGGACAAACAATGAATCCGAGCACGGAGGATTTCCTGAACGCCATCGACGGACTGCATGCCAACGAGATTATCATCCTGCCGAATAACAGCAACATCGTCATGGCTGCCGAGCAGGCAGCGGAGTTGTCTGAGGGATCCGTTTCAGTCATTCCGAGCAAGAGCATTCCTCAAGGCTTGGCGGCATTGGTCGCTTTCAATGGAGCGGCAGAGGTCGAAGCCAACACGACTGCGATGAAGAAAGCCATCGCTTCCGTAAAGACGGGAATGGTCACGCACGCCGTTCGCGATACGCGCATGGGCGATGTAGAGATAAAAGAGGGCGACTATATCGGGATTGCTGAAAAGGAAATAGTCACAGCTGGTCCAGATATGATGGCAAGTGCAGTGACTCTCCTCTTGGAATTGGTAGATGAGGATGCAGAGATCGTCACCATGTTCCTGGGAGAAGGGGCGACACAAGAACAGGCAGTAGCTCTAGAGGCGGCACTGGCAGACGCATATCCGGATGTGGAAGTAGAAATCCAGGATGGCGGTCAGCCGCTATATCCGTTCATCTTTTCTGTTGAGTAATGGTGAGAGGAGGGCTCGTGAATGCCAATCGTGATTCTTACCGACAGCGCATCTGATATTGATGCGTCTGTGCGGCAATCTTTGGGGATCGTGGCTGTCCCGCTGAAGGTTATGTTCGGATCGGAAACCTATCAGGACGGAGTCACCATTTCTTCCACCGCTTTTTTTGAAAAGCTGAAGCAATCGAGCGTGTTGCCGACTACCTCGCAGCCTTCTCCACTGGAGTTTGCGGAAGCGTACAAGGCGATTTACGAGCAGTATGGAAAAGATGTGCAGATTATTGCCATCATGCTGTCCGCTGCGTTGTCCGGTACTTACCAGTCCGCCATGATCGCCAAGTCTATGCTGGAAGAGAGCATCGACATCACTGTGATCGACTCGCGTAAAGCATCCTATGTGCATGGGATGATCTGTGTGGATGCGGCAAAGGCTGCGCAGGAAGGCAAGAGCAAGCAGCAGATCCTCGATATGATTGATCGCTATGTGGATGAAGTACGGGTCTACTTTATCGTCGATACACTGGAGTTCTTGCAAAAAGGCGGACGGATCGGGCGTGCGGCAGCGGTGATTGGCTCTTTGCTAAACATCAAGCCGATTTTGACACTGGATCCGGCTGGATACGTCACCGCCTTTGACAAGGTGAGGGGCACCAAAAAAGCGATTAACCGCGTGCTGGAATCGTTCCAGGAGTACTCACAGGGAAAACCCGTGAAGGTAGGGGTTTTGCATAGCGCGGTTCCAGATCAGGCAGCTGAAATATTGGAGCGAATCAAACAAGAATTTCAAGTTGCCGACGCCCATCTAGAAGAGGTCGGACCGGTAATCGGTACACACACCGGACCTGGCTTGATTGGGATTCTGATGGTAAAAGCTTAATAGAATAAAGACACTTGCCAAAAGTTCGTTGGTAAGTGTCTTTTTTTAGGGGCTGACTTATACATCATGAAATCTGCCCATCACAATGGTGTGATAATACTTACCGTCGGAAAGAACTTTGTCGTTCTTTAACATACCCTCGATTTCAAAGCCGAGCTTTTGGTATAGTTTCACAGCTTTATCATTTGTTTCTAAAACATTCAAGGTGATTTTTTTAATGCCAGTGGAGTCAGCCCAAGAAATCGATTCTTGTAGAAGATGTTTCCCAATCCCATATCCCCAAAAATCCTTTAAGACGCATACGCCGAATTCAACTTTATGAGTGAATCTTTTTAAATGATTTCCTTCGCATCGGGAAAATCCGACGATCCGCTCATCTACGGCCGCCACCAAAAATAAGCTCCGTGGATTCTCCGTGTCTGTTCGTATGATCTGTTCGAATCCAGGTGTATCGATGAATGCCTCTCCTTGTTCTCTGTCCAGATTTTCCGTTTCACCATCGATCTGTAGTCGTACATCAGATAGCGCTTGTGCATCCTTCTCGATGGCAGATCGAATAGTATAAGCCTGTCCGTTTACATTATATTCCTGATTGGTAATGATCATGTAATCCCTCATTTCCGCTACGCTGAATGGTAAAAACTAGGAAGAAGTACTATTATAATTTTCTGTCCTCGTTTGTTCAATCAGATTTTAAAAAGAAAGGGGAGGTAGACTGTGTTTTCTTATTCGTTCTAACTATCTGCCTAGAAGTGAAACCTATAGCGCTTTCAGAAGCGGTAGGATACAATGAGAGTGAATCTTGTTGAACCCCTTGCGATAACAGGAGGAGAACCGGTTGAAGTACAAAAGCGTATTTGATATTATCGGTCCAATCATGGTTGGACCGTCCAGTTCCCATACAGCAGGTGCAGCACGCATCGGCAGGGTGGCGCGCAAGCTGTTCGGAAAACAGCCAAAGCGTGCAGAGATCACCTTTTACGGATCGTTTGCCAAGACGTACAAGGGCCATGGCTCTGACGTTGCGACAGTCGCTGGTATTCTCGATTTTGACACGTCTGACTTGCGCCTGAAGAATTCACTTGTCATTGCTGAAAAGGCAGGGATGGAAGTGAATTTGACTACGTCCGAAATCTTGACAGAGCACCCTAATACGGCACGAATCAAGCTGTCCGATGAACAAGCGGCGATCGAAGTGGTCGGCGTTTCCATCGGTGGGGGCAAGATCGAAGTTCTGGAAGTGAACGGCTTTACCTTGCAGCTGGGCTTTGATAGTCCTACCATGCTGGTATTGCACGAGGATCGCTTCGGGATGATCGCCGCTGTAGCCAAGGTGTTGACCCAGCATCGGATCAACGTAGGGCTTATGGAGGTTTCTCGCCACGATCGAGGCTCTCGTGCCCTGATGGCGATTGAGACAGATGCACCCGTTTCGGCGGAAGTGCTGGAAGAAATCCGGCAGATTCCTTATGTATTTGACGTTTCCCTGCTTTCGTTGAACTAGCGGAATATGAAATGTGCTCAAACGAAAATAGCGGGAGTAGAGGAGTGAATCAACGAGATGTTTCGCAATGTAGCTGAACTGGTTGAATTGGCGGAATCACAGGGGAAGAAAATCTCTCAAGTGATGATCGAAGCAGAGATGGAAGTATCCCAGCGCAGCCGGGAAGCCATCATGGAGGAAATGTACGCCAATCTGGACGTAATGGAAAAAGCTGTTCGCCGTGGCTTGACAGAGGATATCCGATCCCATAGCGGATTGACGGGTGGAGACGCGAAAAAGCTGCAGGAATATATGAAGAACAAGCCCTTTTTATCGGGACCGACGCTCTTGAATGCCGTATCGATGTCTGTGGCAGTGAATGAAGTCAATGCAGCGATGGGGACGATCGTGGCGACACCGACGGCAGGGGCTTGTGGGATCGTTCCCGGGACGTTGTTTGCCGTGTCTGACAAGCTGCAGCCTTCCCGTGAGGATATGGTCAACTACTTGTTCGCTGCTGGGGCGATCGGCTATTGTATCGCCAACAACGCGTTCATTTCCGGTGCGGCAGGAGGCTGTCAGGCTGAAGTCGGTTCGGCGACAGCGATGGCAGCGGCAGCGATCGTGGAAATGGCAGGTGGAACACCGGAGGAATCGGCACAAGCGGTAGCGATCGCTTTGAAAAACATGCTCGGTCTGGTCTGTGACCCCGTAGCCGGACTGGTGGAGGTGCCTTGTGTCAAGCGAAACGCTATGGGAGCAGCTATCGCGACGGTAGCAGCTGACATGGCGTTGGCCGGCATCAAGAGCGCCATTCCGACAGATGAAGTCATCGAAGCGATGTATCGGATCGGATGCGAGATGCCGACGACGCTCAAGGAGACGGCCCAGGGCGGACTGGCCGCGACTCAGACAGGGCGCCAAATCGAAGCCAAGATTTTCGGCGTACGGTTGGACAAGTAATGACGGCGTCTTATCAAGCTCCCGTCTCCCAGCTGCACGGGGTAGGGGAAGAACGGGCGAAAGCTTTTGCCGGATTGGGGATTCACAGCGTTGGTGATCTCCTGGAGTACTTTCCGACCCGGTATGAAGACTACCGCGTGCGTGATTTGACAGAGGTGAAAGACGGAGAGAGGGTCACGCTGGCAGGCACGGTTTACGGCGAACCCTCTGTTCGTTTTTATGGAAAAGGCAAATCGCGTATTTCCGTCAAGGTGGTCATGGACAGGGTGGTGGTCACCGCGGTCTGGTTCAACCAGACGTTTGTGAAAACCAGACTGTCTCCGGGCAAAGAAATTCTCATTACGGGAAAATGGGACAAGCACAAGCTGCAAGTCACGGTCAACGAGATGACAGAGGTCGATTCAGAGCGGGCTGCCAAACGTGGCGAGCTGGCTCCTGTCTATCCGCTGGGCGGGGATGTCACCCACAATCTGCTTCGCAAAACGATTCAATTGGCCTTGCGTCAGTATGGTCAGGAGATACCGGAAATTTTGCCACCTGACATTGTGGAGCGTTACCGGCTGATGCCGCGTATCGAAGCCTTCAACTCCATTCACTTTCCGGAAAATGCGGAAGTGGGGAGACAAGCGCGCCGACGGATCATGTTCGAAGAGCTGTTCCTATTCCAGCTAAAAATGCAAACGTTGCGCCGCGTGAATCGGCAGCAGACAGAAGGAATGGCCTTGTCCATCCCCATGGAGGAGGTCCGCCAGTTTGTTGCTTCTTTGCCATTTCCGCTCACAGATGCGCAAAAACGGGTTGTGAAGGAAATTTTAGACGATATGCGTTCGCCACATGCGATGAATCGTCTGCTGCAGGGGGACGTTGGTTCGGGGAAAACGGTCGTCGCTGCCATCGCCCTGATTGCTGCTGTCAAGGCGGGATTCCAGGGAGCATTGATGGTGCCGACAGAAATCTTGGCGGAGCAGCATGTCCAGTCCCTGACAAGTCTGTTGTCCCCGTATGGCATCGAGGTGGCTCTTTTGTCGGGATCGCTTACCGCCAAACGGAGGCGTGAAGTCATCGGCTCTCTGCAGATGGGTCTCGTCGATGTCATCGTCGGCACACATGCCTTGATTCAGGAGGATGTGTTCTTTTCACGACTGGGTCTGGTCATTACAGACGAGCAGCACCGATTTGGTGTGGAACAGCGGAGGATCTTGCGCAACAAAGGCCTGGCTCCCGACGTGTTGTTCATGACCGCGACGCCGATTCCTCGGACACTGGCGATCACGGCATTCGGCGATATGGATGTCTCTACGATTGACCAGATGCCAGCAGGACGCAAGCCGATCGAGACGACGTGGAAAAAGCACGATCAGTTTCCCGCTGTTCTGGAGCAGATGCGTGACGAGCTGCGTAAAGGACGGCAGGCGTACGTCATCTGTCCGCTGATCGAAGAGTCGGAAAAGCTCGACGTGCAAAATGCGATCGACGTGCATGCACAGCTCACACACGTTTTTCCCGAGTTTGGCGTAGGTCTGATGCACGGCCGCTTGCCTGCCAAGGAAAAGGATGCGGTCATGCAGGCTTTTCTCGCAGGGGAACATGCCGTTCTCGTTTCCACCACTGTCGTTGAGGTCGGTGTAAACGTCCCGAATGCCACCTACATGGTCATCTATGATGCGGAGCGCTTTGGTCTTGCGCAGCTGCACCAATTACGCGGACGTGTGGGCCGTGGCTCGGAGCAGTCTTTCTGCGTGCTGATTGCTGATCCCAAGTCGGAAATCGGGAAAGAGCGGATGCGCGTCATGTGCGAGACGACGGATGGCTTTGAACTGTCTCAGCGCGATCTGGAATTGCGCGGACCTGGCGATTTTTTCGGCACCAAGCAGAGCGGTATTCCTGAGTTTAAAGTGGCAGATCTCTTGAGCGACTACAAGGCGCTGGAGGTGGCCCGACAGGAAACGGCCAAGCTCGTGGCGGACAGTGTTTTTTGGCGGGAGCCTCAGTACCATTGGCTGCGCGAGTACTTAAAGCGCCAGGGCGTGCTGGACGGCATCGTGTTTGACTAAAAGAATCGTTGATGGATGTAGCAGAGCCTTCTCTGGAACGAACAGAGGAGGCTCTTTTTTGTATCAATGGAAACGAATATCGCACGAGCAACGTCATTAACAATATTAGGAAAAAAATTCAAGATAGGAAAAAGGGGCGATCTCCCATGAGTTTGCTTCGCTTTGTTCCCTTAGGTTTTTTGCTTCTTGTAGCTGCACTGTTCATTACCGGGTGTAGCTCGGGTAGCAGTCCGGTCAGTAGTGGATCACCTACGACTGTGGAACCTCCTGCACCTCCTGCTCCCGAGCCTTCTCCCGTCACTGAACCTGGTCCGTCTCCTACCCCATCCCCGGCTTCCGCGGAGTGGCGTCGCGAGGAGATCCCGTACGACTACGATGCGATGAAAGAAGACGTGCGAATTCAGCTGGATGAGGAGCCTCAGCTTCATTCCCCCATTCGCACTACCGTGGGAACTGCCCCGCAGGCGTACACGTTCTTTTTCCGTGAGCCCATGGACCGTTCCAGTGTAGAAGCATCGATTCGTCTCCATGCCAAGGAAAAGCCTGCCGTGCATCACGTAGAGCCTGTCTTTTCTTTTCATTGGGTCAACGATAGGCAGCTGCACGTGCTGGCGACCTTGACAAACCTGCCAGAGGTCGATAGAGCAGGACCCGAGTACGTCTTGGATGCGGGGGGATCCAAGACGGCCAAAGGAAAGGTGATCGGGGAAGAACTTGCGTTTCATGCCGTAGCCATGGTTCCCAGTCAGATCTGGCAGATTTCCCTTGACGGAGCTCGGAAAGAAAGGCTTTCGGCTTTTACCGCTCCTTACTTTGTCTCGAATGTATTGGATAACGAGCGCCGGTTTTTGCTCGCCTACCGCTATCGGCAATATTGTGAATGCGATGCCCGACATATTCCTCTGTACGCTGTTTATGTTTTGAACAAAAAGGAGCTGATTCGTTATCCTATTGAGCTCACTGTGAACTATCGGGGAAAAGGGGCCTTCGTGGCGGATCGACGTGGTTTTTTCTACGCCAAGCCAGAAAAAAGAGTGCAAGTACCTGAGAGTGAATGGACGGTTCCTGTCAACGTGAAGGGCTTCGTGCATGGAGCCAGTTTTAGCCATAACCGTCGATTCGTATTGATGGCAGTGGGCGCAGCAGAACAGAAAAAGGATTTGGATCTGGTCATCGCCGACTTGGAAACAGGGAAAGAGCAGCGCCTGCCAGGTGCGGTGAAAGGAACGATCCCGACGAGTGAGGCTGATGGGGCGATCCTGCCCGTTACTTTCGACGACGACGGACGCTACGCTACTTTCATCATGCGGGAGAATTCGGATAGCCTGAACGAGATTCGTCAGCGCTACGACTGGAAAACAGAGAAGGTGACCAGCTGGAATCCGCCTGTTGCCCAGGATTCGTGGTCGGGTTATTACCAGTCGGATGACGGGAAGTATCAAATGTACTTTAATGGCGGGCTGTACCAAGGGGCAAATAAGATCGGGGAATTTGAGCGCACAGGGATTTGGGTTCCGGGTACCCACCTGATTGCGTACGCCAAGTGGGAAGAAGGAAAGGAAGGCAAACCATCCACACAATCGTTGCGTGTATTTGACGCTGACCAGCGCCAGGAGCGTGTGATTCTGGAAGGGTTGCCTACTGGATTCGGGGTGTTTGGGGCGAGTCAGGATGGCAAAGGGCTGCTCGTGCAAAGCGAGCATGACATCGAGCATTAGCTTTTCGTTCTGTGAATACTGACTGCTTGACTTGGCGCAAGATTGCGCGACCGTTTTTCAGCTATCGTAATGCGCATCAGTTCAATGGAATCATGTGATTGGGCCAGCCCTTCGAGGATGACGCATCCGACGGGTTGGCCTGTTTCTGTCTGTTCAGCGATGAGGTGACGTGATCGTCATCGTCATAGTGTTCTCCTTTTTTGTAGGTATCCGTCATTAGCATTTGCATGCCATCAGTAGGTTTTGGTCGGGGGCGCGAAAGGTGAACCAGTGCCCATTTTCGATTGTACTCACCAGTTCCACGCCATTTTCTTGAAGATAACGGTAAGCGGCCTCGATATCCTGCGTGTTGAAATGAAACAGCGGGGCATCACTAGGGGACTTTTTAGAGAAAATGTTGCTGTCCAGGATGAGTGTGAGGCCATTTTGCATCGGGATGCAGTACAAATGCCCGAACAAGATGTCCTGGTCAGCGGGAATGCCGAGGAGTCGGCAATACCAGTCGCGGGCTGCCTCTATGTGCTGAACAGGTACGAATACAGCGCCGATTTCGGAGAACAGAGGAGAAATTGTCATGGCATTCACCTTCTTTTTGGAGGATAGTCGGTTCATAGCTCGCCTGCTTTTTGTACTGGATTCGCTCATGCGCTTTGAATCCCTGCTGAGATCAAGAAAAATTTACTAGCACATTTTTGAGAGGAAGGGGTATAAAAGCGAACGTTTGTTTGCTATACTAAGAACAAAAGGGGTTGCGAACATTTGTTCTGCAAATAATGATTTATAAGAGTCTTATCATGCAACTAAGGCTCCGCCAAAGGCTTGGTGTAGCCAAGTTTTCTAATGAATAAGGGGATGGCAATATGGCCAATGCGAACAAACGGATCGTTTTTTTGGTCGATATGCAGAGCTTTTATGCCAGTATCGAGAAAGCGGCCAATCCGCAGCTGAGAAACCAACCGATCGTCGTAGCGGGGGATCCGGAAAGGCGCAGCGGGGTGGTCCTGGCGGCGTGTCCGATTGCCAAATCGTACGGAGTGGTCACGGCAGAAGCCTTATGGCAGGCTCAGCAGAAGTGTCGTAACCTCGTGGTTGTTCGCCCGCGGATGGAAATGTACATCCGCATCTCTATGCAGATTACCCACATTTTTGAGTCGTTTACGGATAAGGTAGAGCCGTATTCGATTGACGAACAGTTTCTCGATGTGACGGGCAGTATGCACCTGTTTGGCGATGCGTTGCAGATGGCTGCGCAAATACGGCGGCGTGTGTGGCTGGAGACCGGGATCAACTGCCGGGTTGGGATCGGAGAAAATAAGGTATTGGCCAAAATGGCTTGTGACAACTTCGCCAAGAAGCGGGAAGAGGGCGTTTTTTGGCTCAAGCGGGAGGAGCTGGCCGACACGCTCTGGAAGCTGCCGATTGAAAAGCTGTTTGGGGTAGGCTCGCGGATGAAGCGTCACTTTCACCGCATGGGGGTCTATCAGATCAGGCAGCTGGCGGAGCTGGCACCGACCGTGCTCACTCGCCGCTTTGGGGTGAATGGCGAGGTGCTGTGGCGTACAGCCCAAGGGCTGGATGATTCGCCCGTTTCATTGAATACGTACGATACGCAAAAAGGGATCGGCCATCATATGACACTGCCGCGGGATTACCATACGGGTGCTGAAATCAAGGTCGTGCTGCTGGAGCTGTGTGAAGAGGTGTGCCGTCGAGCGCGGAGCAAGGAGTTGATGGGCTCTGTGCTGTCTGTCGGCTGTCGCGGAGCTGATTTCGATGTGACGACAGGTTTTGGCCGACAGATGAAATTGGAGGAGCAGACCAACGATGCGATGACGCTGTATGAAGCGGCCTCTTGCCTCTTTGACCGACACTGGCAAGAGACCCCCGTGCGCAGTATTGGCGTCACGCTGGGCCAGCTGGTGCCAGACAATGTCCTGCAGCTCAATCTGTTTACTGATAATCACAAACGCCGCTCGCTCGCCCATGCGATGGATGACATCCGTACCCGTTACGGTCAGGACGCGATCCTGCGGGCAGCTTCTCTGCTGGGAGCAGGTCAGGCGAAAGAGCGTGCCCGCAAGATCGGGGGGCATTACAAGTGACCGAACAACAGGTGTCGTCAGCAGAAGGGGAACAGGAGATGATGCGCCTGTATATCCTGTTTGGCATCTTGTTTCGTGCTGCCATGGTGGATTTGGGAGAGGTTCGGATCGTGCCACTGAAGCTGTCGTATCAGGCCGTTTTTGATTGGCTATTCCTGGAGATCTCCCGTTGGGCAGAGCGGCAGCATCACCAGCTGCGGCGTCTGTTGCGCCAGCAAGGCTGTGTGGTGGTCAGCTACCAAAGACAGGGGCATGTCTACATCGTACATTATCGGCAGCGCGGGTATTTACGCGAGGCGATCTACTCGATCGAAATCTTGCGGGCTGAATGCCAGGAGCTCGTCGGTCAATGGATTGCACAATATCAGCGAGGAGAGAAGACACCATGAGGGAGACGCGTGTGTCCAAAAAGGATAATCTGTTTGCTTCAAGCCGATTCGTTCTGCCAGAGCATCGCGAATTGTACGCACGGATCAAGGAAGAGGAACGCCGCTATGTACCGCCGCAGCTGGATCAAGAACAGCTGGGAGAGATGAGTGAGCAAGTGTGGCAAGCGTTTCAGACGGGGAGTGGCCTGACTGTAACCTACTACGATGGACAGCAGCCGCGCCGTTTGTCCGCTCACGTCATTCATATTGATCAGGAAAAGCGACGGATCAAGCTGCGCGCTGGTACCGATATCCACTGGATCCCGTTTGCGCGGCTACTGCAGGTGGAGCTGGCAGCCTCTCTTTAGACGTCCGTATACATGTGCTCTAGGCCAGTCGGGAACCCTTTGGATAAAAGCCAAAGGAGAGCCATCCGTGAAAAAAACAGGCCCCTGTCTATATTCCGCCCTGATGGTTTTGATAACCGGCTGTACGACGCCTCAGGCAATAGAGCAGCCTAAAGCAAAGGAACAACAGCCCCCAGCTTCTATCCAGCAAGCACGCGTAAGTGAAGAGAATGTTCCATCATTACCTTTGCGTTCAAATGGAGCATTGCGACCAGAGAACCGGACATCCCGGCCAGCAAAAGTGATCCTGGAGGTTCCGATTATCAGCCAAAATCCGGAATTGAAATACGGATGCGAAGTAACAAGTCTAGCGATGCTGCTTAGACATGCAGGTCACGACGTGGATAAACTGTCTTTGGCCCGGCAAGTAAAGAAAGATCCCGAGCCATTGGTTCAAAGAAATGGAGACATCAAGGAATGGGGAGATCCCAACAAGGGATTTGTGGGGGACATGACCGGCGTCCGCAAAGGCTTTGCCGTTTACAACAAACCGTTGGAAGAGCTGCTGCGCCGCTATGTCAAGGAACGGACAGTCAATTTAACTGGAACCTCCTATCAGGCCATCTTGGATAGTGTCGCAGCCGGGCATCCTGTTGTCATATGGACCACTGGAGATTTTCAGTTACCTACGGAGTGGGAGAGTTGGCATAAGGATGGGAAAAAAGTGGTAGCCCCTTTTGACGAGCACGCGGTTCTTCTGGTTGGATACGATGAACAGTACGCCTATGTAAACGATCCGCTAACGGGAGTCAAACAGCAACGTGTCTCCCATACTGCGATGCAGAAAAGCTGGGAAGCACTGGGGAAGCAGGCAATCAGCTATCGATAAAGGTATAAAAAAAGGCGATCTTCAAAAAGGCAAGCTGCAAAAAACAGAGTCTGAATGACCAAATGGCGTGCGTGGTGACGAGGCGTGATTCCTGAAACGAAAAGCGGTCGAAAATAACCGATTTTCGCGATTTTTTGGCCGACATGGATTTTGCAAGAACGGGAGGTTTCCCTGTATTGTTAGGATATCTTTTAAAGCAGATATCTAAGGGATAGGGCAAAGGGGACTGGAAATGTTAGCACAAGAAATGGGTGTCATGTTCACCAAGCACGCGGATCAGATTACTTCCAAGCGTTGGGGTGAATTTATTCAACAATTGGAGGAAAAAGGACTGTACGTGCTCATCGAGACCGATACGATTGGAAGAGTGATGAGTCCTTTGGGCGGTTTGATGCCAATGCCGTGTAAAAGTGAGACGCTCCATATTCTGACCGCCGCTGAGCTGGAACAACGTGGTTTGCCGATCGGTCACCACATTGTTACCAAGAGCAAAGAAAAAGTAGCGAACCAGTAATTGCAAATCGGATAAACAGAGCAGCCTTTCCTTCCGGGAACGTTCATCCCGGAAGGAAAGGTTTTTTGTTATTTTCCTATAGGATCAGCAAATCAGATTTCAAATTTGCAAAAGAGAGAGACCGTCAAATGCCTATCTGCATACGGTGATAGCAGGGAACGTGTCTTGTTTGCTCGTCCCAGGGAGTACGTGAGACGTAAGGCAAACAGGCAACAGGAGGAGACAAGTTATGACATACGGCAATACGCTGAGACGCTTGCAGGAAGTCCAGTTTGCACTCGTGGAGCTGCAGTTGTATTTGGACATGAATCCGGACGACCAGCGTGCCGTGAAGCAGTACAAAGAATTGTCCGAGCAGCTGGGGCAATTGAAACAAGCGTACGAAAAGGAACGCGGCCCGCTGATGCAGTACGGTAACTCCTCGTCCCCTGACCGTTGGGTATGGCACAAGACACCCTGGCCATGGGAAATTGAGTATTGAGGAAGGTGACAGGTGTATGTGGATCTATGAGAAAGCATTGGAAATTCCCGTGCGGGTGAGCAAGCCGGATCTGCAAATGGCGAAATTCCTCATTACGCAATACGGCGGGCC
>JARDZO010000125.1 GCA_029240815.1 Brevibacillus sp. | reverse complement strand
TTCGCGAAGAAGGCTTCGGTAGCCGCGATTCCTTCCAATGCCACTTCCTCGTGGGTTTTTCCGGACGGATCGACATTCCACACCTCGACGGCAAAGCGCACGAATCGAGCAACATTCTCACGGTACACATACCTCATCCATTTCGGGAAGATGATCGCCAGTCCTCCGCCATGCGGGATATCGTACACAGCGCTTACAGCGTGCTCGATTGAATGGGTAGCCCAGTCCGTTTCAACACCGACAGGGAGGGTTCCGTTCAATGCCATCGTACCGCAATAGAGGATATTCGCACGCGCGTCGTAGTCTTCCGGATTGGCAAGAACTCGCTCTGCGTTTTCGATCACAGTTTTCAAGATAGATTCTGCAAAACGGGTCTGCAGCGGAATTTCTGGCGTATGGCTAAAGTATTGTTCAAACACGTGCGACATGATATCGCTAATTCCGTAAATCGTCTGATCGCGAGGGACGCTGAATGTGTTCTCTGGATCAAGGATGGAGAAAGTAGGGAAGGTCCCGGAGCCTCCATGCTTTTCTTGCGTATCCCAGTTGGTGATTACGCTGCCTCGGTTCATTTCGGAGCCAGTAGCTGCCAAGGTCAGAACCGTGCCAAGTGGCAGAGCAGCCGCTGGTGCCGCCTTTCTCGTATAAAAATCCCACACGTCTCCTTCATACGGTACGCCCACAGCCACCGCTTTGGCTGCATCGATGACGCTGCCGCCACCAACCGCGAGAATCCAGTCGACGCCTTCTTGTCTGCTTATCTCAATTCCTTTTTTAACCGTGCTAAGACGCGGGTTGGGCTCTACACCAGCTAGCTCGAGCACTCGGCAACCTGCTTCCTGCAACAGAGACATTACGTTGTCGTACAGGCCTGAACGCTTGATGCTACCGCCACCGTATACCATCAGGACTGTGGAACCAAGTTGTTTCGCCTTGTCTTGCAGCTGGGACAGCTGTCCCTTACCGAAAATTAGTTCCGTAGGATTATGGTAAACAAAGTTATTCATCGTTCATGCCCCTTTCCAAAAGTCATTCTTTTCTATTGTAGCCAACCGTTTGAATGTAAGCTAGCCGCGGATGTGCTAGCGGTCGCTTTGGATAAAAACATGTCGGAAGAAAACGAAAGAGAAGCTGTTTCGACAAGAAATGAGAGATTTAGTGGATTCCATCATCGAAACAGGGTGGTATAATAGGTAGGATGGGAATTCCCGCTATTTTTGTCGATAACCGTTTTTCGAAAAATAGTCGGGTAGAGGGATAGGGGCTTTTTGTCGATTAAATAAGGATCAAGAGAAATAGACGGATCTGACAATGTAGGATGTGATTGGCTTGATCGAGATGTTTGATGTATGGAAAACGTACCCCAACGGCACGAGCGCGTTGAAGGGTGTAAACATTCGAATTGAAAAAGGCGAATTCGTGTATGTAGTGGGTCCCAGCGGTGCGGGGAAATCCACGTTTATTAAGTTGATGTACCGCGAAGAGAAGCCTTCCAAAGGCCAGATCTTTCTGGGCGGTTTCAACGTGAGTCGAATCAAGGAGCGGCAAATTCCCTTGGTGCGCCGCAGCATTGGCGTTGTATTCCAAGATTTCAAACTGTTGCCGACGCTCACGGTATTCGAAAATGTGGCATTTGCCATGGAAGTTATTGAGAGCAATCCAAAGCAAATCAAGCCGCGCGTGATGGATGTGCTGGGTCTGGTGAAGCTGAAGCACAAGGCAAAAATGCTGCCAAATGAGCTCTCAGGCGGTGAACAGCAACGTGTCGCTTTGGCGCGTGCGCTGGTCAACAGTCCTGGAATCATCATCGCGGACGAACCAACTGGTAACCTCGACCCGGAGACCTCCTGGGAGATCATGAAGCTGTTTGAGGAAATCAACCAGCGAGGGACGACTGTCGTGATGGCGACACACAACCGAGAAATTGTAAACACCATGAGAAAGCGGGTCATTGCGATTGAAGCGGGGCAAATCGCCCGTGACGAGCAGAGAGGGGAATACGGTTATGAAGATTAGAACGCTGGGGCGCCACGTCCGTGAAGGGGTCAAAAACCTTGGGCGGAACGGCTGGATGTCGTTCGCTTCAATCAGTGCCGTTGCCATCACTCTTTTCATTCTAGGGGTTTTCCTCGTCCTGGCGATGAACGTCAATTACTTTGCTCAATCGGTGGAAAAGCAGGTAGAAATCCGCGTATTCCTCGATGTGTTGGCTACCAAAGAAAATGTTACCCAAGTCGAGCAAAACATCAAGACGATCTCAAAAGTGGACACGGTGACGTTTATCCCGAAAGACGAGGGGCTCAAGCAGTTTAAGGAGAGCCTCGGGGAAAAGGCGTACTTGTTTGAGGGACTGGAAAAGGACAATCCTTTGCCGGACACCTTTGTAGTCAAAACTAAAGAACCGCAGGACACTTCTGTAGTTGCAGCACAGATTAAGAAATTGCAGTACGTAAAAAACCTCAATTACGGAGAAGGAACCGTTGAAAAGCTGTTTGCCTGGACAGGAGCAGTCCGCAATGTCGGGATTGCCTTTATTATCGGGCTGGGCTTTACCGCGATGTTCCTGATCGCAAACACGATCAAGCTGACGATTGTGGCACGTCGCCGTGAGATTGAGATCATGAAGCTGGTTGGTGCTACGAACTGGTTTATTCGCTGGCCGTTTTTTGTAGAAGGACTGCTGATGGGAATTCTCGGTGCATTGATCCCTACCGCGATGCTGGCCATTGGTTACTACTATCTGCTGGATGGGATCCAGTCGAGCTTTGAGGCTGCCCAACTGTTCAAATTGTTGCCATTGTTCCCGCTGGTTTATCAAGTGGCACTCGCTTTACTAGCGATTGGCGCGTTTATTGGCATCTGGGGAAGCTTGGTGTCTGTCCGCCGTTTCTTGCGGGTCTAATACAGGAGAATGTGGGAGGAGTATCATGAGGAAGAAGATTATACTAGCACTCTTGATAACCGGTCTGGTGGCCGGATCTGCAATCCCGACGAATGTGAGCTGGGCAGCAAGCAAAGCATCTCTAGATAAAATCAATCGGGAACTGAAAGAGATTCAGAACAAGAAAAAGAGTCAACAACAGCAGGTGAGACAGGTCGAGTCAAAGATCAACGCTGTGCAGAAAGAGCAGAAAGACCTGCAAACCGAGCTGATGCAGATCGATTTGCGTCGAAACGAGACGCAGAAAAAATTGGACAAGCTCGAAAAGCAAATGGATGACACAAAGGAAAAGGCAGCAGAGGCGCAGGACAAGCTGGATGAAGCCAAAGATCGCGTCGCCAAGCGGGAAACTCTTTTGAAAACACGTGTAAAATCCATGTATGAGCGCGGAAACGTCTCCTATCTGGACGTATTGCTCGGCTCGTCGGATTTCGGTGATTTTCTCACTCGTATGGAAGGCCTGCAATTGATTCTGGAGCAGGATACGCGTATTCTGGAAGATAACATGCGGGATAAAGAAACGATCGAAGCGAAAAAGAAAGAAATCGACCATCAGCTGACTGTGTACGTCGACATGTTTGACCAAGCGGAAGGTCTCAAAGCTGAATTGGACAAGCAGTACAAGCAAAGTCTTGTGGTAAAAGCGGAATTGAAGAAAAAAGAAGATGCGCTCGAAGAAGATTTGGAGCAATACGGGCAGCAACTGTTGGCTTTGACCAAACAGGAATCTGCCAAATACGCAGAGCGTGTGCGTGCCATGAGCTCGAGCTCCAGCGGTTATAAGGGCGGAAAGCTCGGTCTGCCAGTTGCAGACGGAAGTTTCCGGTTCAGCTCAGGCTTTGGAATGCGCTCTGACCCGTTTACTGGTCGTTCAGCTGGGCATAATGGTGTAGATATGGCAGCTCCAAAAGGTACCACGATTATGGCCGCCGCAGCAGGAGTAGTAATCTTTGCAGGCTATTCGAATGGCTTCGGTAATACGGTCATGATCAAGCATAACTCAGAAATTACCACTCTCTATGGACATATTAGAGAAGGCGGAATCAAGGTTTCTGTGGGACAATCAGTAGAGAGAGGGCAAAAGATTGCTGAGGTTGGTTCTACTGGTCGTTCTACGGGTAATCACGTACACTTTACCGTTTACAAAAACGACGTTGCTGTCAACCCGATGCCGTATCTCAAGTAAGATGGTCCGGTCTGACAAATATCGCTAGCGGAATTGGCATACACTAGCAGCATATCTTTTTGCCGGTAGCACAAAGGATGGTGACGCGAAGTGAAATGGAAAGGACGTAACGTATTTGCGCTTGTACTCGTCTCGATGGTGGCCAGCAGCTTTTTGACCATGTCCATGATGAAGACATCTGCAAATGCCAACGCGAATCAAAGTGGGGCACTCACTGCATCAAGCAGCACCCTGTTAAGCGGTAAATCAGAGTATCCCCAGGAGTTCAAGAAGCTGTACGAGGCTTTTTCAGCAATCAAGAAAGATTACATCCAAAATGTCACCACGGACCAATTGGTAGAAGGAGCTATTGGCGGCATGGTGGGTTCCCTGGAGGATCCGTACAGTGATTACATGGACCCAAAATCGGCTGAAGAATTCACTTCTACCTTGCATTCAACTTTCCAAGGGATTGGGACTGAAGTAACGTTGCAAAACGGACGGGTAACCGTCGTTTCTCCATTCAAGGACTCACCTGCTGAACGTGCAGGATTGCGCCCGAATGACCAGATCATCAGTGTAAACGGTGAATCCTTGGAAGGGCTCGACTTGCATGAGGCAGTAACCAAAATTCGTGGCCCTAAAGGAACGAAAGCAGTATTGAAAGTCGTGCGGGCGGGTGTAGCAGAACCGCTGAACATCGTCTGCGTGCGTGATGATATCCCGATCGAAACCGTGAACAGTCAAGTGATTGAAAAGAACGGTGTAAAAGTCGGTGTGATTGCGATTACCCAATTCTCTTCGGATACAGCCAAGCATTTCAAAGAGCAATTGGCCACCCTTGAGAAAAAAGGCATCGGTGGATTGGTCATCGATGTGCGCGGCAACCCTGGAGGCTATTTGCTGGCTGTCAAAGAAATCGGTGAAGTGCTCGTTCCGAAAAAGGGCTTGATCGTCCAAATCGAGTACGGTGCACACGGTCAACAGAAAGAAGAATACCGTTCGACGACAGATGCAGCCAAACCATACCCGATCAGTCTCTTGATCAACGGCGGTAGTGCCAGCGCCTCGGAAATTTTGGCAGGCGCCCTGCGCGATAGCGGCAACTACAAGCTGGTCGGTGAGAAGAGCTTTGGGAAAGGTACCGTTCAAAGTACCATGGAAATGACAGACAAGAGCCAGTTGAAGCTCACCATTGCAAAATGGCTGACTCCGAAGGGCGAATGGATTCACAAAAAAGGAATCGAGCCTGATTACAAAGTGGCTCAACCGGCATACTTCAATGCTACACAGCTTCCTGCCGACAAGGATTTGGCTCGTGATATGGCAGGAAACGATGTGAAAAACTTGCAGTTGATTCTCACGGGCTTGAACTTGTCCCCAGGTCGGGATGACGGATACTTTGATGAGAAGACGGAGCAGTCGGTGAAACAGTTCCAGACCGCTCACAAATTGCCGGCGACGGGCAAGGTAGACGCAGCAACACGGAGCCAGCTGGAAGAAAGCTTGCGGGAGACCATGCGGAAACCGGAAAACGACCTGCAATTGCAAAAAGCGGTGGAAGTCGTCAGTAAGCAACCAAAATAATCCATGGTCTTAAGGCAGGGAATTCCCTGACATTCGTAGAAATGGTTAACCACGGTAAATCGAATACCGTGGTTTTTTCTTTTTCCTTTTGAGGTGAGGCAATTGGCGATACAGGCAGACATGCTCTCTATTGCATACGGACTTGCTGGGATTTTTCTCAATCCGATTCTTTATCTCTTCCTTTTCTTCATTTATCTGCACTATCGACGGCAGATGAATCTGGAAAGGCAACTGTTCGCTGTGCGCATCCAATCGCCGCTGCTCCAGACGATACGATCAGTAGGAATGGGAGTGACAGCGGGCTTTCTGATTTCCCTGCTCGCAGGTGCTCTCGGTGTCGTAGTACAAGTACAGGATTTGTGGTTATTATGGGGATTGGCGATTTTGATGGCGCTCATCCGTTTACGTTTTCTCTGCTTTGCCTATGCAGCTGCAATGCTCTCGATCCTGAATGGAATCGCTCAGCTGATTCCGACCTGGAGCTCCGTTCCTGGAATCGGGCCTGTGTGGGAAATGATTGGGCAGGCCAAACCATTGCCGCTTCTGGCGCTCGTTGCGATCATGCACTTGATGGAAGCCGTGCTCGTTCGCTGGAATGGTGGCAAGGACGCATCGCCACTGTTCGTGGAAGGGAAACGCGGGAGGATCGTAGGTGCGTACCTGCTGCATTCTTTCTGGCTGACACCACTTGTGATGTTTGTCCAATTGGATAATGGGGCTATGAGTGGATCGCTTTATCCTGGCTGGCCCTTCTTTTCACCGGAGGCTACGACGTTTGGTCTGATGCTCTTGCCGACAGTTACGGGTTTTTCTGATATGACTCAGACGATGACGCCAAGGCAAAAGTCTACGCAAATCGCCAGGAATCTGGCGGGCTATGCCATTATTCTGCTGGCGTTGACGGTATTGGCCGTTCTGGTACCGCCGCTTTTGATCATCGCAGCACTGTTCGCGCTCATCGGGCATGAGGGACTGTTTTTCAAGAGTCAGATCCAAGAGCGGCAGAGCAGCCCGTGCTTTATTCAATCCTCTCGGGGAGTGAAGGTCATGGGAGTCATACCAGGCACGCGGGCAGAGGAAATCGGAATCGTACCTGGCGAAATTATCGTCAAGGTGAACGGTATCAACGTGCGCAACAAAGAAGATCTATACCCAGCGCTACAAGCAAACTCGGCATTTTGCAAAATGGAGGTTCTCACACACGGTGGGGAGCTGAAATTCGTGCAATGCGCCGTGTATGCAGGGAATCATCATCAGCTGGGTATTATCGTAGTGCCGGATGCGAATACGAGTGTCTATGTTGATTTGAAGCGCGCCAGTGTTGTAGAGTTGATCAAGCAACGGCTGGAAAAGCTCCATATAGGAGCATAAAGGAAAACGGGGGTGACGAAGTGCGTTTAGAGGGACGCATTCGTCGCTCTTTTTTTGTCCGATTGGGAAGTGGGGATTTTGAGGTGTTTGGAGTTCTTTATGGGAGAAGCAGGTTTCCGATCTCCGCTCCAGCCTATTCCCACCGAACAGGTTCGGTGGCCCTACGAGGAAGATTAGACTGTCCGCTCCACAACGATTCACGGGGAAGCGGTAAAGTAGTAGCCGCTCCGAAGCGAACACAGAGGTACCGCTTCTTGATCCCGTGAATTCGTTGTTCCGCTAGGTTGGGTTCCGGAGTCGCTCCGCCTGGAAACCTGCTTCTCCTGCGAGCCGTTGTGGTTTCTAGCTACCTGGTATTAAGAGGTTCGAGGGAGAAAAAGCTTATTCTGTCTATCGCTTGGGTTTCGAAGCGCGTTGGCGAAACAAGCTTTCGTTCTTCAAAGATATTGTCCCATGTAGGGTTGGAAAGCTCTCTAGAGCAGGCAAGTGGAAAAGTCAAGGCTGGCTGAGGAAAAAGGAGAAATAAGCGTAAGCTCTTAGGAACACCAGCCAAGGCGCAATGGAAAAAACGAAACACGCTTTTAAGCGTCCACCTCTGAGAAGCTTCCTGAGACGGCTGCTTTGGACGCGGTTTCGTTTTTTGCATGGAGCTGGACAGGGATGACCCCAGTGGGTGTTCCTAGAAGCTGGAGCGTTTTCTCCTTTTTCCTCCACTCCACCACAGTTTGATTGAACCACCAAGAAAATTCCCGATAGAAAATTTTTTACAGAATATGGCGTTTATTCAGAAACAAAATGAAAGGTGGCGCGTCTCAACCTGTGAGGAAAAAAGAGGGAGTGAATGTGGAGCGTGGGAATGATTCGTAAACCTGTCTTGTGTGTACTAACCGGAGCGTTAGCCGCAGTCAGTCTATATACTTCTCCAATCACAGCAATGAATGATGCAAAGGCAGCAAGTCTGGCTACCGGTCTGCAAGCAACTGCCATCGTGCCTGTTCCTGTCCAAGTATCTAAAGGGGTGCAACAGCTGGTTCGGTTGATACCCGAGCTCTCAGATCGTTATGTTGTGTACGGAGGAGACGTGGATGGACCAGGTGTAAGCGGTGTGAGCGTGACGTTTGCGCCATCGGCTGCAGAAAAAGAAACGTCCACTGATCAGGCTATTTTTGAGCCAGCGACGGGCAATTTGTTGAAATTGGATCTGCAACCGAAAGCAACTCAAAAGCCAGTTGTACTCACTGATCAGCAAGCGAGATCCAAGGCAACGGCATTTGTAGCAGGATTACAATCTGCGCGAAGTATATACCAGCCTAGAGGAATCACACGTGAAGGGTCTCAAACGACCGTCCGACTGGTAAGAACGTTGAACAATGTGGTGTTGGACGATGCCTACGACGCTTTCGTCACGATCGATGGAACAGGCAGGATCATTGCCTTTCGCACCTTTGATGGCAGGCTCTATGAGAAAATCAGCCTGACTGCGCTCCCTACCCCCGTGCGAGTCATTTCTGCCCAGCAAGCTGTTTTGCGCTATAAAGAAAGCCGTCCCTTGGAGCTCATCTATCTGCTTCCAAGTGAATATAACTGGACTGACCCTGTACATGCGAAGCTGACCTACGCGATCAAATATGGCATCATCAAGGATTCACATACCGGCAGCGCACTGGATGCCTTTAGTGGAAAGCGTCTGTCCAATACGCAGAAACAGACCGTGCAGACCATTTCCGTAAATGGGACAGGAGAGAAGTGGATCGCACAGTCTGACGCGCAAGCAAAGGACCTGGTGAGGAAGTTGATGCGCGTGGAGCCTGAGAAGCTACCATTTGCAACGTTTACTGACGCATATGACAATGGCCAGGAACGGCGCTTTTTTATCTGGGGGCATTTCACCGAGGGGACGGCGGATCACGACAAACCATACAGTATCGGTCAATTTCCTCCAGGAGTGAAAACAAACGAACGTCTGCATTTATTAATGGAGACAGACGCGAAAACGGGTCAGCTTCTCCGGCTGGTCATGAGCGATGGAGCTAATAGCCGTGTGAAGACTGACAAAAAGCGTGATTGGAAATCAGCAGAAGCGGTGCTGAAACGACTTCTCCCGACTGGAACCAATCAAATGCAAATTCGCGACGTGGGGGATGACACGTTTACATTGTTTACTGCCGATCCGATGATTAACGGCATTCCCGTCTATCAGGAAGGGCAGACAGCGGAAAAAGGCATGTACACCATGCAAGTGGAATCATCGACGGGAACAGTGAGGGAGATCTATATGAATCGCCCTGCGGAAGTGATCGCACCAGCCAGAACAAAAGCCCTGATGGAACAAGGCGCTGTCGACCGATTACTGAAGGCATATCCGCTCGAGCTCACCTACATTCACCAGACGGACCTCCATACGGGAGCGATCACCTGGAAGCTGGGATACGACATTTCGTTCCGTCAGACGAAAGCGCATTGTTTCTGTGGAGTAGAGGATAAAGTGGATCTTACTGTGCATGTAGATGCTGTGACGGGCAAGGTTGTTGTAAAAGAGTAGACAATAAAACAAATCCGCGCTCATCTTGTTAGGAGAGTGCGGATTTGTTTTGGTTATATAGCTTTTGCTTCATAGCCGGTAATTTGGCTGAGGGATACTTTCTTGCCATCCTCCAGTAAGAATTCGACCAGGCCGTTCTTCATGCTGACTGCCTGTATCACGCCACTCAAGCTGTTGGTAGCGGTACTGCCGTCCGTGTTTGTTTGTGGGTCGTTGTAGGAAATGGTGTACCCGATCATTTGTGCGTATTGAAGCGAATTGCTCATGGCTTGATTATTCGGTTTGACTGTCATGCCCACGATTTCGTCCAATTTCACTGTCGTTCCATTGTCCAGCTGGAACTGTGCGGAACCGTCTTTCATGGTAAAGCCAGTGATTACGGCATTTTTGACTTCATCGACAGCGGTGATATCATCTGTGGTGGCGGGATTTCCGTCCTTGTCCACTTGAGTGGTGGAGTTGTAAGAGATCTGGTTTCCGATCATTTCCATATACTTGATGCTGCTGTCCAAGGCATTTCCGGTCATACCCTGTGACTCCAGACCCTTTACATCAGCCAGTGGAATCGGATTCGTTTCGCCTGCGAGACGGAAGTAAATTTTGCCGTTGTCCATATAGACGGCTTGGATGACGCCTTCCTTGGACGTTGTAGAAGTCTCGCCGGTGACTTCATCCGCGGTCGTCAGGTTGTACGTAGCCGTGCGACCGACCAAGGATTCGTATTTCTCCAGGGTAAGCATGCTGTTGTTAGATTGTTCCATTAAGGAGGCCATTTTGGTCATCTTTTCTACCATGGTCATCATACTGGTCTGTTGAATAAACTGAGAGTTGTCCATCGGTGACATGGGGTCCTGATGCTTCAGCTGCTCCAGCAATAGTTTCATGAAAGCATTGTTATCGAGTTCCGTAGAAAACTCTTTTTTTCCTTTGTAACTGAGGTATGAAGGTATATTCGAACTATTACTTACCGTAGTGTTATCAGACATGTGGTCCTCCCTTACTGTACGGGTTTATCCGTGCGGGCAAATGCTTCCACTATCAGTATCGGATAAAGGCTGAATGGGATAAAGACAAACATTTGTTCGAATTTCGGCTTATTTTTGTCGATATTGTGTTATAATGGAAATAGAAACCTTTATGCAATGAGGAGATGAACGAGGGAATGGAGCGTTTTGAATTGGTATCGGAGTATCAGCCGTCCGGTGACCAGCCGACTGCCATAGCTGAACTAGTGGCTGGCATTCAGGCAGGAAAGAGGCACCAGACCCTCCTGGGTGCGACGGGCACGGGAAAGACCTTTACGGCTGCACAGGTGATCGCTCAGGTGAACAAGCCGACATTGGTCATGGCGCATAACAAGACGCTGGCTGCCCAGTTGTGTGCGGAGTTCAAGGAGTTTTTTCCGAATAATGCCGTTGAATATTTCGTCAGCTACTACGACTACTATCAACCAGAAGCATACATTCCCCAATCGGATACGTTTATTGAAAAAGACTCCAGTATCAACGAAGAGATCGACAAGCTGCGTCACTCGGCGACCAGTGCTTTGTTTGAACGACGGGATGTCATCATTGTAGCCTCGGTATCGTGCATTTACGGATTAGGTTCTCCTGAGGAGTATCGGGAGCTGCTTTTGTCTTTGCGCGTCGGTATGGAAAAAGGTCGGGACGAGATTTTGCATCGTCTGGTCGACATTCAATACAACCGCAATGACATCAATTTTACCCGCGGCACCTTCCGTGTTCGTGGTGACGTCGTAGAGATTTTTCCTGCCTCCCAGAGTGAGCAGGCAATTCGCGTGGAGTTTTTTGGCGATGAAATCGAGCGCATCACATCCATCGACGTGCTGACAGGTGAAATCATGGGCCAGCGCGATCATGTCGCTATTTTTCCAGCTTCCCACTATGTTACACGTGCAGAGAAGATGAAGCTTGCCGTCCAAAGCATTGAGGCAGAACTGGAAACGCGTCTGGCAGAATTGCGCGAAGCAGGTAAACTCCTCGAAGCACAGCGGCTCGAACAGCGCACGCGTTACGATGTGGAAATGATGCTTGAGATGGGCTTTTGCTCCGGGATCGAAAACTATTCCCGCCACCTGACGGGTTTGCCGGAAGGCCATGCGCCTTACACCTTAATCGATTATTTTCCAGATGATTTCCTCGTCTTGATGGATGAGTCCCATATGAGCTTGCCGCAGGTGCGGGGGATGTACAATGGCGACCGCGCACGTAAAGACGTCCTGGTCGAGCACGGTTTCCGCCTACCCTCTGCAAGGGACAACCGCCCGCTCAAGTTTGAAGAGTTCGAAGCAAAGCTCAAACAAGCGGTCTACATTTCGGCTACACCAGGCCCGTATGAGATGGAACACTGCACGGAACTGGTACAGCAAGTCATTCGACCTACCGGTTTGATCGATCCGACGATCTCTGTGCGTCCGATCAAGGGGCAGATAGACGACCTCATCGGAGAGATCCAGGCGACGATCGCAAAAGACGAACGCGTCCTGGTTACGACCTTGACGAAAAAGATGTCTGAAGACCTGACGGATTACTTGAAAGAAGTGGGGATCAAGGTACGATACCTCCACTCCGATATCAAAACGATTGAACGGATGCAGATTTTGCGTTCCTTGCGCTTGGGAGAATTCGACGTCCTGATCGGGATCAACCTGCTGCGGGAAGGCTTGGACCTCCCAGAGGTATCGTTAGTTGCCATCCTCGATGCTGACAAGGAAGGCTTCTTGCGCAACGAGCGCTCTCTGATTCAGACCATTGGCCGCGCCGCACGTAACGCGGAAGGACGCGTCATCATGTACGCAGATAAAATGACTGAGTCGATGAAAGCGGCTATCCGGGAGACGGAGCGGAGACGCACCATCCAGGAGGCTTACAATGAAGAGCGAGGTATCACACCGCAAACGGTGAAGAAGGCTGTCCGCGATGTGATCGAAGCCACCAAAGTGGCGGAAGAGAAAGCAGACTACTTACCACATGAAGAATTTAAAAAGATGCCGAAGAAAGACCGCTTAACGGTGATTGCACGAATGGAAGAAGAAATGAAAGAAGCGGCCCGCAACCTCATGTTCGAACGTGCAGCAGAATTGCGCGATTTGGTTCTGGAGCTGAAGGCCGAACTCTAAGGAGAGATTTTTTTCATGCCATTGGAACATATCGTGGTAAAGGGTGCTCGCGCCCATAACCTGAAAAATATTGATGTGGTGATCCCGAGGGACAAATTCGTCGTGCTGACGGGCTTGTCCGGTTCGGGAAAGTCTTCCCTCGCCTTTGATACGATCTATGCAGAGGGCCAACGTCGTTACGTAGAGTCCCTCTCTGCCTATGCCCGGCAATTTCTCGGGCAGATGGACAAGCCGGATGTAGACTCCATCGAAGGACTCTCGCCTGCGATTTCCATTGATCAGAAAACAACGAGCCGCAACCCGCGTTCTACTGTAGGGACGGTCACAGAGATTTACGACTACCTGCGTCTTTTGTATGCGCGTGTAGGCAGAGCTGTATGTCCAGAGCACGGCATTGAAATTCAGTCGCAGACGGTCGAGCAAATGGTGGATCGCGTGATGGATTTTCCAGAGCGCACCCGTATGCAAATTCTCGCCCCGATGGTACAAGGGCGCAAGGGTGAGCACGTCAAACTGCTGGAGGACATTCGAAAGCAAGGGTTTGTCCGTGTACGCGTGAATGGGGAAATTATCGATCTCTCCGAGGAAATCAAACTCGAGAAAAATAAAAAGCACAGCATTGAAGTCGTCGTCGACCGGATCGTCGTCAAACCGGATGTGCAGTCTCGTCTGGCCGACTCTCTCGAAACGGCACTGCGCTTGGCTGATGGTAAGGTCATCGTCGATGTGATGGAGCAGGAAGAGCTGCTATTCAGTGAAAAGCATGCCTGCCCGGTATGCGGTTTTTCCATCGGCGATCTGGAGCCGCGGATCTTCTCCTTTAACAGTCCGTTTGGTGCTTGCTCCGAATGTGACGGATTGGGTGTCAAGCTGGAAGTAGACCCGGACATGGTTGTTCCTGACGCGACCAAAACCTTGCATGATGGCGCAATCGGGGCGTGGGAGCCGAAGTCCTCTACGTATTACCAACAGCTCCTGGAGTCAGCCTGCCGCCATTTCGGGATTCGGATGGACATTCCGTATGAAGAGTTGCCTTCTGAACAGGCACAGATTTTGATGTACGGCAGCATGGGGGAAAAGATCGAGTTTCGCTACGAGAACGAGTTTGGCCAAGTGCGTGAGGCCGTAGTTCCTTATGAAGGAGTCATCCCGAATCTGCAGCGCCGTCATCTGGAGACCAGCTCAGACTACATTCGCGAGCAAATCGAAGGCTTCATGAGCCAAAAGCCGTGCCCAGTCTGCAAAGGTCAACGCTTGCGCCAGGAGAGCCTCGCGGTAAAAGTCGGCGAACGGAGCATTTCCGAGCTGACGACCTTGTCGATTCTGGATGCGCATCAGTTTGTAGATGGATTGGAAATGACAGAAAGAGAGACGAAGATCGCCACTCTGATTGTAAAAGAGATCAAGGCTCGTCTTAACTTCTTGATTGATGTGGGATTAGACTATTTGACACTGAGTCGGGCTGCCGGTACCCTTTCCGGGGGAGAAGCACAGCGGATTCGTTTGGCAACTCAGATCGGTTCCAGTCTGATGGGTGTCTTATACATTTTGGATGAACCGAGTATCGGCTTGCATCAGCGGGATAATGCACGACTGATTCGCACACTGGAGCATATGACCAAGCTGGGCAATACGCTGATTGTCGTCGAGCACGATGAAGATACGATGCTCGCATGCGACTACATCATCGATATTGGTCCAGGGGCGGGCATCCACGGTGGTCAGATCATGGCTAAGGGTACACCGGAAGAAGTCATGAACGACCCTAATTCGCTCACAGGCGCTTATTTGAGTGGTCGCAAGTTCATTCCGGTACCGATGGAACGCCGGAAGCCAACGGACAAATGGGTCAAGATCGAGGGTGCCAAGGAAAACAACCTGAAGGGCGTCAATGTGAAGATTCCGCTGGGAATGTTCGTGGCAGTAACAGGCGTATCAGGCTCTGGGAAAAGTACGCTTATCAATGAAATTTTGCAAAAGGTGCTGGCTCGTGATTTGAACGGTGCCAAGGTCAAGCCAGGTGAGCATCGTCGCATTGTCGGTCTGGAGCATTTGGACAAGGTCGTCGACATTGATCAGTCACCGATCGGAAGAACTCCGCGTTCCAACCCTGCTACGTACACGGGCGTATTTGACGATATTCGCGATCTGTTTGCGTCTACCAACGAAGCCAAGGTACGTGGCTACAAGAAAGGCCGCTTCAGCTTCAATGTCAAAGGCGGACGTTGTGAAGCGTGCAGCGGTGACGGGATCATCAAGATCGAAATGCACTTTTTGCCAGATGTGTACGTTCCATGCGAGGTATGCCACGGAAAGCGCTACAACCGGGAAACCCTCGATGTGAAATACAAGGGCAAGAGCATTGCAGACATTTTGGAAATGACGATCGAAGACGCAGTGGAATTCTTCCGCAATCTGCCCAAGATCGAGCGGAAGCTGCAAACGATCGTGGACGTCGGGCTTGGCTACATGAAGCTGGGACAGCCGGCAACCACGTTGTCAGGCGGGGAAGCGCAGCGCGTCAAGCTGGCTTCTGAGCTGTACCGCCGCAGTACAGGGCGCACGCTGTACATTCTGGATGAACCTACCACTGGTTTGCATACAGACGACATCGACCGTCTCCTGAAGGTCTTGCAGCGACTGGTGGAAAACGGGGAAACCGTTCTCGTCATTGAGCACAATCTGGATGTCATCAAGACTGTCGATTACATCATTGATTTGGGGCCCGAGGGAGGTACTCGCGGTGGACAGATTGTCGGTGTCGGTACGCCAGAAGAAGTATCAAAGCTGGAAGGTTCGTATACGGGCAAGTACTTGAGCCCAATCCTAGAGCGGGACCGCGCTCGTACGTTGGTAAGAATGGAACAACTCGTTTCGAAATAAGAATGAATAGGGTAGTCAGAGAGGGGCGGTCTCGATCGGGAAGCGCCCCTCTTGCCATAGAAAAAAGCAATTGGTGTTGAGGGGAGTGCTTATCGATGGACTATATCACGGCTATCCTCGCGCGGTTGCCACAGCGGTTGGTCGAAGTGGCGCGAGGCCTTTTTGACGGACAGGACCCGGCTCACGATTGGCAGCATAACCTGCGGGTGATGGCGATGTGTGAACGGATCGGGCAAGAGGAAGGCGCGGATATGACGATTTTGGGCCTGGCTGCGCTGCTACATGATATCGGCAGGGCAGAGGAGCGTCGGACAGGCGAGTGCCACGCAGAGATCAGTGCTCGCTTGGCGGGTGCGCTGTTGTGTGAAGAGGGCCTGGCAGACGATCAGATTGAGCTTGTTCAGCGTGCCATTCTGGCTCATCGCTTTCGCAAGGATCGGCCACCTGCTACTCTGGAGGAGAAGATCTTGTTTGACGCTGATAAGCTCGACTCGATTGGGGCGATCGGGGTAACGCGTGCTTTCGCCTATTCAGGTGTACTGGGTCAACCGATTCAATCCGATCAGGCAGAACAGCATACTCCCTTAAAAGAGTATGAATGGAAGCTGCAACGTATCAAAGGCAGGTTGTTTACGAAAACCGCACAGCAAATTGCCGAAGAACGGCATCAATTCATGGTACAGTTTTTTGAACAGTGGAAAGAAGAAGTGTATGGCAACCGATAAGAACAAGAGAACAACCTTGGAAAGGGGAGAAGTGCATGATCCGGTGGATTATCAAGCTGCTATTAAACGGTGCAGCCTTGATTTTGATCAGTAACTGGTTTCAGTCCATTCAAGTCTCCAGCTTTGGCGTAGCTGTATGGGCAGCCCTGATTCTGGGTATCGTCAATACGTTGATTCGCCCGGTGTTGACGTTATTCACGCTACCGCTGAGTATTTTGACGCTGGGACTTTTCTGGTTCGTGATCAACGCGATTACATTCTCGTTGACGGCGTTTTTCATCAATGGCTTTGAAGTAGGCCCATGGCCAGATAATATCGGGATCGTGATTATAGCCTCGGCCCTCATGAGTTTGTTTGGCTGGTTGATTGATTTGGTATTCAGTAAGACAAAGAAGTAGAAAACGAACAAAGAAAACCCGCGGCTCTCGTTGGATAGAGGTCGCGGGTTTTTAATATAAAAGCAAATGCGTCTTAGCTATTCATTGACGTTTACATGATTGTTTTCTTCACGGAGATGGGGCGGAACTGGCTCATAAAGAAGTCCTCCCTTTAAAATACCGGAGATGTTTAATGTAGACAGGAGAGCAAAGAATCCACTAAGAATAATCTGAAATTTCTTCACTGACAATCACCCTCTCAAAATGTTTTTTCCAATCGTGAAACTAGTCGGAATGAACTTGGCATGAGAAGAACGGATTGCAAGAGAACTGCTAATGTATAAGTCATGGAGAGTTGATAGGTATATCCTACCAAAATAATAGAAATTGTGCAACCTGCTGCTAGCATACATAGGACGATGAATCTATTTCTGCGCTGGATGGCAGGGTATGTAGGAGAGTAGGTATGTGCAGCAGGTGCGTGCCGATAGTTGATCACGTACGCGAATCCTACGCCAACAAACACTAACAATTGAGCGTACGGAGCTGGAAGCACAGGCAAGTGTTTTACTAGATAACCCCCTGCCATCATCAGGGAGAGAGTAGCGAGAAGGCAAGTCCATGGATTTCGTAAATGTACCCCGCCGGTTACTAGACGGTGCAAGAAAAAGAGGCAACACAGAAGCATTACCTCTTTGAATAACTGAAAAATTACTGAAACAATGATGAGTGCCAAGCCGCTTATGATGTTGAGCATAAAGATTTCAATGCCGTGTGCGAGCTGTCCCACGGAGTAGGTCGTATCTTCTGTCTTTAACCGTTTCGCCAGCCGCATCGATACTTTTTCCGTCCAAGTCATGCTTTGGCCTCCCAACGGATAGTGCCTATTACGTTACCGACTAAGAAAGGAAATCCGAAAACTGGTTACACCCTCTTCTGATCGTACATGGATTCTGCCACCATAACGATCGGTAACCGTTTTAACGATGACCAAGCCCAAGCCGCCTTCTCCCCCTTTTTTGGTGGTGTAACCTGGTTGGAAAATTCCGGGCAGCTTGTCCTTTGGAATGGTTGGCCCACTGTTTTCAATCATCAGGTAATGCTCGCCCTCGGATTGCCCCCATTCCAAGCGAATAAATCTGTTTTCTTCCAGTTCATAAGATGTAGCTCGAATGGCATTATCGAATAGATTACCTAGAACCTTGATCAGATCGTACGTTTTGATTTGGGAGAATTGACTGACGGTCTTGATATTCATGGAAAGTGCGATTCGTTCCGCCAGACATACTTCCATTTTTGACTGGAGAAGAGAGGAGACTGCCGGGTTTTTGATGCTCTCCAGTACTTGTGAGCTTGAGTCGACAGACTTTTCTACCGTGACGGTTTCTTGCAACAGCTGCTCCACATACTCTTTTGCCAAGTCAACATATCCTTTTTTCAGAAAGCCATTGATCGCGGTGTAATGATTTAAAGAATCGTGTTTGATGGAACGGATCGCGGTCACTAAATCATGGATGCTATTTAAATAGGGAGTACCGGTCTCCTCTTCCACGCGATTGATCGTCAAATTGAGATAAATGCGGAACAAGATTACAATTACAATAAAAAGGGCAAGAATTAATAGCTGAAACAGTAATTGGAACTTAGGCGAATATACTAAAATGAACTCGGTGTTGTTTTCACGCAAGAAAAAAGATGTATTCAAAAATAAGATCAAGAGAAACTCAACACTACCCACTAAAACGAGTAAAAACAGATAACGGTTATACCGATTCTGTGGCAGCAAACGTTGAATGTCGAATTTGGTGAGCCGCAAGATAATGGCAATCAGTACAAAAATCCCTAAATAAAGAGCACGAATCGTAATCGTCTGCATGGTCGTGGAGAGCATTTGTTCAAAATAAATCTGCTGACTGTTGAAGATCATGATCACAACGGATTCAGATATGATCATGGAACAAATGGAAGTCATGCCTATGAAGACAGACTTTAAAATGTTATAGCGATAGAGAAATAAAATGATCAAGGCAGTTAATAAGAACATTAGCAAAACTTTAGGTTGATAGGGAACATCCAAAAACGAGAGTATTTCACCGGCCATCGAAAAGAGAATACTGAAAAAGAACGCTTGTTTCTTTTTTTCGAAAACCGAGTGGTTGAACATGGCCAAACCAATAGTAAGTAGTAAGAAGGCTTCGGGTATGTCCACGAGAACAAAGCGAAGTAGGAAATCCAAGGTGTTGCCTCCCCTCAGTCCGAAATTCGGAGCGCGAATGATGTCAAATTTACTGTAACCTATGTAGCGCCTGAGACCAATACATTTTCTATCTTAAGAAATAACATGAAAAATGTAAATGATACGACAATTTCTTCTCGCAGGATTCCATGCCCAATGGTTGTCGCCGATAGGGCGCTTTCGTTACAATAGGGGTACACAAACGGGACGGAAATCCCAAGTTAGGGGGAATCTCATGCGCAAGACCAATGTCAGTCATCTCGCCGATCATTTCAACATGTCCATCCTCAGTGGCGAAGAAGGCTTGGGACGAGAAATTACCGTAACCGACTTGAGCAGACCTGGTTTGCAATTGGCTGGTTACTATTCGTATTATGCAGACGAAAGAATCCAGCTCTTTGGATTGACGGAAATCAACTTCTTTCAAACGTTGAATCGCGAGAAGCGTCTCGAACGGATGAACTTCCTCATGCAAGGTCAGACGCCGTGCTTTTGTGTGACTCGCAATCAGCCCGTACCGGACGAAATGATAGAGATATCGAATGAGCGCGGAGTTCCCGTTCTTCAGTCGCCTTTAGCCACGACGACCTTGGTCGGCAAAATGACCAACTTTCTCGAAAATCGACTGGCACCGACCACAACGATCCACGGTGTTTTAACAGATATCTATGGTGTGGGTGTACTGATCATGGGTTCCAGCGGGATCGGAAAGAGTGAGGCCGCCTTGGAGCTGGTGAAGCGTGGACATCGCTTGGTAGCTGATGACGCAGTCGAAATTCGGCAGACGCAGGCAGGGCAGCTGAGTGGTAGTGCGCCTGAGCTGATTCAGCATTTGCTGGAGATTCGCGGTGTGGGTATCATCAACGTCATGACGATGTTCGGAGCCGGTGCTGTGCGCAATTTGAAAAACATTGAGATGGTTGTACAGCTGGAGCTGTGGGAACCTCAGAAAATGTATGAGCGACTCGGCTTAGATGAAGAAACGCTCAAGATCATGGATACGGATATCCCGATTCTTACCGTTCCCGTTCGTCCTGGCCGAAACTTGGCGGTCATCATCGAGGTGGCAGCGATGAACTTCCGCTTGAAACGGATGGGGTATAATGCCGCGGTTCACTTCTCCCGCAAGCAGTCGGATGCCATCCTCGAAGATGCAGATTCCGACTTGTAATCGGGAAGAAGGAGACTACTCATGAGAAATACGACGCGTTATCCCGTCCATGGGGCGAATCCACTGTGGCAGCTCTATCAGACGGTGAGCTTTTGGAAAGTCATGAAGAACTTTATTGTGATTCAATTGGCGCGATATACGCCATTCCTCTCTTGGAAAAACTGGCTCTATCGTACTTTCCTGCGAATGGAAGTGGGGCAACACAGTGCGGTGGCCTTGATGGTCATGATGGATATAATGTTTCCTGAGTTTATCAAGATTGGCCGCAACTGTGTGATTGGGTACAATACAACGATTCTCGCCCATGAATACTTGGTCGAGGAATACCGGTTGGGAGAGGTTCGCATTGAGGATGATGTGCTGGTCGGAGCGAACTCCACGATTTTGCCAGGCGTGACAATCGGCAAAGGAGCCATCGTGGCTGCCGGGACTGTCGTCCATAAGGATGTGCCTCCAGGTGCGTTTGTAGGAGGAAATCCGATGCAGGTGATCCGTAGCGGGAATGCTACGGGAGATGAACAGGAATAGCACGATAAAAGAATAGAAATGGTCATACTAGAGGGTGTCTGCTGCTTCGCGTGCGGGCACTCTTTTTGGTTGAAATGGGATGGGCAAAGAATTTTCCGACTATTCTCATCTGTGTTGACCACTCTGACTTATCGTGGTACTCTTCTTCATAACACTTTAACTTGTTACCATATTAGCAGAGTAAAGCATATGCGATGGAGGGAAGTACGATGGCAAAGCCGTTGGGATTTGAAAAGCCGCTGGGGATGCGGGATATTTTACCTGAATCATTGGCAAAACAACGGCATTTGGAGCGGTCGCTGCGCCAGTGCATCGAGCGTTGGGGGTACGAAGAAATCTCCACGCCGTCATTGGAGTACTACGACACAGTAGGATCTGCCAGTGCGACATTGACGGACCGGATGTTTCGATTGCTGGATAAACAGGGACATACCGTGGTATTGCGACCGGACATGACCGCGCCAATTGCCCGAGTGGTTTCCTCTCTATATAAAGATGTACCATTGCCCATTCGTTTGTTCTATCAGGCAAATGTGTTCCGGGCTCAGGAAAAAGAAGCAGGGAGAAACGCTGAATTTTTCCAGACTGGCATTGAGCTGATCGGCGACGCGTCGGTCGATGCGGATGCAGAAGCAATCGCACTCGCTGTTTTTTGTCTACGAGCTGCTGGCGTAGAGACATTCCGGATCGCCATCGGACACGTAGATTTTGTGGATGGCTTACTGGAGGAATGGATCTGTGACGAAGCGATACGCAATCAGTTCCGCCAATACTTGGTCGAGCGTGACTTCGTAGGATTCCGTCAGCTGTTGTCCACGCTGGACCTCGCTACTGAGGCAAAGGAACGGCTCGAGGCTCTGCTGAGATTGCGCGGTGGCAAAGCAAAGATCGATGAGGCACGTTCTCTTACGGAAAACGGTAAAGCGAGACGAGCGGTAGAAACCATCGCATCTCTATGGGAGGCGCTTGAGGCATACGGTGTAACGGACGATTTGTTGCTGGATTTCAATCTGATCATCAACCTGAATTACTACACAGGTGTAGTCTTCGAAGGATATGCTGCTGATTTGGGCTCACCGCTATTGGGCGGGGGACGATACGATCACTTGCTTGCACAGTTCGGACGACCGGCGCAGGCGACAGGATTTGCCATCAAGATGGATCGATTGCTCCTCGTGACGCCTGTCTTGGAAAGCCCACCAGCTACTCGTGTCCTCCTGTGCTATACGGAGGATCAGCGGGCGGAAGCACTGGCGGAGGCGCAGTTGCTCCGAGAGGATGGACTCGTAGTGGTGGCTCGACTGGTAAAAAATCAGGCGGAGGCTGCGGCGCTCCAGGGAGAGCCTTACAGTAAGGTCATCTGTTTGACGAAACAGGAGGAATAAGGAATGGGTTTTTCCGATAACTCACAGAAACTGACGATCGCCATGCCAAAAGGGCGGATCTTCGAAGAGGCTGTCCATTTCTTGCAGCAAGCAGGCTTGCAGGTGACGGCAGAACTCCAAGATTCCCGCAAGCTCGTGATCCCCGTAGAAAATGCACAACTCGAATTCATTTTGGCGA